>JAZOUE010000119.1:0-5733 GCA_045658045.1 Candidatus Enterousia sp. | reverse complement strand
TACATCATTGACCAGTTTGCCGGATGGCCTGTTCAAGAATATAGAGGGTAAGCCAGCAGATAGTATGTTCAAACAGACATTCGCTGGCTGTACAAGTTTGGCAAGTCGGATCGTAGCCATGTCGTTCTGTGAGCCAAGGAGTTGGCTAAGACATTTGTCTTCCTAAGACCGCTTGGCCTCCGACTTTACATCATTGACCAGTTTGCCGGATGGCCTGTTCAAGAATATAGAGGGTAAGCCAGCAGATAGTATGTTCACACAGACATTTTACGGTTGTAACAAATTATCTGGCTATATCCCTGCAAACACATTTGCAAAGATGGATTCAGCCGGCTTTGATTCTGCAACGATGTCGCAAATCTTCTACAGCACCGCACTTGCGATGACATGTCCATCTGGCACATATCAATATATCACAGGCTTTGAATCCGCATGGGATGGCAAGGTTGCATGTACACCATGCCCAGAATCCCATCCAAATAGTGTTGCTGGATCCACATCACAAAATAAATGTTATACATCTTGCACAACAGCATGCGCAGAGCCAAAATGTCCAGATAACGCAACATGTTCATATGGTAACGAAACAAATTCTGGTAATTTGTATTATGGCACAAATTCTTGTGATGCAACTGCACCAACTTGCAGCATAACCTTTACATGTAACGAGAATTTTGAAAAGGTTGATGGTGCATGTAAACTGATACCTGAATTTACCATTGAAACAACAAACATGTCTGTCGGCTCTACATTTAGCTTTGATATTTCTGCATCTGGTACCTTCTATGTTGATTGTGGTGATGGCGGTACATTAACTGGTACTGGCGTTTCCGGCAATACAATTACACGAAACGATACGACAAATGCACAATATAAATGTACATACCCAAACTCCGGCACACATAAAATACTATTTGCGGGTGAAGCAACAGGGTATAATGGCACAAATGCCGCCATCAGTTTTGAAGAAAATGCCAATATTGTATCCTTGGGCGGCAGCTTGGGCGCAATATTCGGCGGCAGTGCAAACAATATGTTTAATAGCGCATTCTATAAAAGTACATCGTTAGAAACCATCCCTGAAACATTGTTTGAAGGTGTAACGGGCAGTGCGAAGAATATGTTCCGCAGTGTATTTAATGGCTGTACATTGTTAAAGTCTATACCATCTGGCTTGTTTGCTGGTGTGTTTGACGGTGCAGAAAATATGTTCTATTTATCATTTGCTAACTGTGCATTACTGGAAAGTATACCTGATGGCTTGTTTGCTGGTATTACCACAGGTGCAGAAAGAATGTTCCATGGAACATTCTATGGCTGTTCTTTGTTAAACAATCTGCCATCTGATTTGTTTGGTGGTTTGAATGGCACGAATGCGCAGTATTTGTTTAGCTATACATTCCAAGATTGTTCATCATTGGAATCAATACCGTCTGGTTTGTTTAACGGTGTGTCGGGGAATGCTCCTTATATGTTTGAAGGGACATTCCAGAACAATACATTGTTAAGAGCCATAGAATCAGATTTGTTTGCCAATGTGTCAGGTGGCGCAGAGATGATGTTCCATGGTACTTTCTATGGTTGTAAATCATTAGAATCTATTCCAAAAAACCTGTTTGCGGGTATTACTGAATCTGCAAGTAATATGTTCAAAGAAACCTTTATGGGTTGTACATCACTGCAAACAATCCCAGAAAACTTATTCGAGGGCATTACAACAGGCGCTGAAAAAATGTTCCTTTCAACATTTGATGCCTGTTCTGGATTGGTAAGTTTGCCAAGTGGATTGTTCCGGAATATCACTGGTAAACCAGCAATAGATATGTTTGATTATACTTTCTATGACTGTTCTGGATTGACTGGGTATATACCAAGCAATATGTTTGAAAAGATGGATTCGACAGGTTTTGAAAAAACATCTATGACAAGAATCTTTTATAACACTCCAAATTTAGCGACGACATGTCCGGCGGGCACAACACAAGACATTACAGGCTTTGAATCCGCATGGGATGGACATGTTGCATGTACACCATGCCCAGAATCCCATCCAAATAGTGTTGAGGGTGCCACATCACAAAATCAATGCTATACATCTTGCACGACACAGTGCGTACAACCAACATGTCCAGATAACGCACAATGTTCATACGGTAATGAATCCGCAAGTGGTAATTCGTATTATGGCACAGATTCTTGTGATGCAACTGCACCAACTTGCAGTATGGAATTTGTATGTAATGATGGCTATCAAAAGAATGATGCTGGCAATGCGTGTGTCATAGTTGAATACGACATCATATATGAATTGAACGGTGGTGTAAATTCTGAATCTAATCCTGTCAAATATAATGTAGAAACAGATACGCTTACATTATTGGCACCAAAACGTAGTGGTTATTCTTTCGTTGGTTGGTATGACAACGCTGAATTTGCTGGTGAACCTGTAACACAAATTATCCGCGCCAGCACCAATCACAAATCATTCTATGCCAAGTGGAATGAATGTGCGATTGGTTACTATTGTTTGGATGGGGTTAAAACTAAATGTCCAGACGGGTTTACTTCCAAAATTGGTGCAGATAGTGCAGATGACTGTAACATAAAATTGAAAAAGTTACACATTGGTAAAGATACATTGTATCTAACACCTAACAAGCCTGATGTGTCACCATTAATGGCATTTGGTATTGGCGATGAAGTGTATTATGGCGGTTTGTCAGAAATAGAACAGACACTGCATGATAACGCTACAACTAAATATAATGTTCTGATGGATGGCAAGCAAAGATATTTGTATGATCTGACAGCTGATTAAAACAAAAAACCGCCAGTTGGCGGTTTTTTGTTGTAATACTTTATATTTATTTTGTGAATTCTGCGATTTTTGCTTGTTGCTGTTGCTGAACTTTTTTTAGATATTCGGCATAGTTTTTCTTATATTCTTCACGCTTTTTGTCATGGTCAATTGCAGCTATTGTTGAAATAGTTAAAAAACTTACAACTGCAATTGCAATGGCCCATTTACTTGCTTTGTCTGGTGTTGCCATATTTAAATCCCTTTTTATTTTGTGGTAATTTTACTGCAAGAATATTATTTGTCAAGAATTATGTCGCCAATGAACATGTCGCCACATGTGTCAATCAATTGTACCATGCATATTGTCTTTTGGGGTACTGTGTCGCCACCAATTTTTACAGCAATATCATGTGGGTCGCGTGCGATATTGTTTTCTTCAACCAAAACTTGGACAGTTTTTCCGATTTGCGACTGCATAAACTCAGCGCGATTATCGTTCGCGGTATTGTTTATAATTTTTACACGTTGTTTTGATATGCTGCGGTCAATTTGGTTTGGCATCTGTGCCGCAGGTGTATCTGGTCTTGGTGAAAAAGGAAATGCATGTATCTTAATTGGTTTTGTTTCGCGTACCAGTTCAAGTGTTTCCATGAACAGTTCTTCGGTTTCACCTGGAAAACCACAGATTATATCCCAACTGAAAGTTATTTTACCATCTGCCAGTTTTACCAGTTCACGCACCATATCTGCGTTATGACGGCGTCCCATTGATTTTAAAATTGTATCTGATCCAGACTGCATTGAAAAGTGCATATGTGGCATCATGCGTTTTTCTGACTTTATCAGTTCAATGATATTCTTTACATCTGGTACCGCTGGATCGACAGACGACAGACGCAGGCGTTGAATTTCTGGCACATCATTTAATAACTTTTTACATAAATCAGATAGTAATATAACCTTGTCGCCGTCTTTTTTTACATAAGATGCGATGTCAACCCCAGTCAGGACAATTTCATAGAATCCTTTGCCAATCGCATCACGAACATCTGATAATATGTCGCTGTATTCAAAAGATACGCCCAATCCACGCAACGCGCGTGTAATACAATAAGCGCAATTATGATTGCATCCATTTTGAATTTGAACAAATTGCTTGGACAGTTTTGTGTCTGTGTTTGGAATGCTTTTAATTTCTGCGTCGGGCAGGGCGGTATTATCGTTTAAATAAGCCCCGATTTTCATCTTGTCTTGGTTATGAATAACAGTTGTATTTGGAATATTGCGAAACAAGTCTGGATTGCGCGTTGCTGCACATCCTGTTACAAACAATTGCACATTTGGGTTTTCGCGTGCGATTTTTCGTACTGCTTGACCTGATTGGCGTTCTGCCTCGGCTGTAACGGCGCAGGTATTGACAACAACGGCCGTTTCAATGTGTTCTGCCAGCATATTTTTGATTTTTTCAGATTCCAGTGCGTTTAACCTGCAGCCAAACGAAACCGATTTAATGTTTTTAGTATTCATGGTATGAATTATAGTCAGTCTTTTAATATTTTCAACCATATAAAAACACCCCGTTTTCGGGGGCAAGGTTATTTTGATTTGCCTTTATAGTTTGCGTATTTTGTTGCTAGCTTTTCTTTCGCATCTTTATACAAGTCTTTTTCATAGTTATAGATATATATTCGATACTGTCGCATGGTTGGTGCATGGATGTATGGTGGGCTTGGGTGTATTTTTCTAAACCAGCTGGCGCTATCCACGGGCTGGCTTGGCCAAGTTATCTTTTTCCAGCCGTTTAACTGATTATACATACGATTAAAGTCGGCAGATACTTTTTGTTGGTGTTTAATAGCATCTGCGATATCACGGTCATTGATAACAATTTCATTTTGTGATTTTGGCAATTGTTCTTTTAGATTAAATTTTTCTAAATCTGGTTGAATACAAATATCATAGTAACATAGAACAAAGAGCACGCAAGCTACTATTGCAACCTTATTAGCCTTTTTATTTGTAAAATTAATCTTAAACATAAAACTTCCTTTTTATTCGTTCGTACGCAACTTTAATGTAGTACACAAATAAGGATTCGTCAATGGTTGTGCAAAAGTTTTTATAAAGATAGTTTTTTTAGGCTGTTTAAAATTTTTCTTCTTGCATTTTTGCTGTTCATAAGGCATTATAACCTGACGAAAATTATTTCAACAAAGGATTAAAAATGGCACGCACAACAAATTCTGATACATTACCATACGTAGAAAGCCGTTATGAACTGGGGATGTTGGCATCTCAACGTGTTCGTGATTTGAACGGTGGGGCCGAAGCGGTGGTTGATAAAAATGGCGACAAATTGACTGTTGTTGCATTACGCGAAATCGCAAGTGGCAAATTAGATGTTGATGCGGTTCGTCATGAATTTGTACAGTCGTACAAGGATGCACCTGTTGCAGAATTGGGCGAAGAATCTTTGGAAATTGGCAGTGAAGATCCATTATTGCGTGAAATTGACGCAGAATTAGAAGCGTCATTGTCATCTGATGAAATTCCAACAGAAACTGCCGAAGAGGCTGTTGAAGAAACAGAGTCCGAAGAATAATTCCGTGAAATACGGAGACGTCGCATAGTTGGTCTAGTGCGCCACATTGGAAATGTGGTATACGGGCAACCGTATCAAGGGTTCGAATCCCTTCGTCTCCGCCACAAAAATCAAACGCCCGATATGGGCGTTTTATTTTTGTGTCAGAGTCAAAGTGTGGACAAATCGTTTGCAATCTGCGATTGCAGGGTTCGGGGCGTCAGTTGATGAAAACGAGCCATTTGGCGAAGTTTGAATCTTACGTAGCGAAAGGGGCCCATAGAGCGGAAGCGAATATGGGAATCAGACAATCCCTTCGTCTCCGCCAGAAAATTAAAATTTTAAACCGCCC
>JAZOUE010000118.1:0-2516 GCA_045658045.1 Candidatus Enterousia sp. | reverse complement strand
TTTGAAATGTCTGCGATTATCGCATTGGTTGGTGGTACTGTATTCGTTATGTGGTTGGCAGAACAAATCACAGCGCGTGGTATCGGCCAGGGCGCATCACTGTTAATCTTTGCAGGTATTATTGCAGAGGTTCCAGGCGGTATCGCACAGGTAATATCTTTGGGATCTGTTGGTCAGATTTCACCTGCGATGATTGCGCTGATTGTTGCATTTGTTGTTGGTATTATAGCATTGATTGCGTTCTTTGAACAGGCACAGCGTCGTATTCAGATTCTGTATCCTCGTCAGGCGATGGCAAATGGTGTTATGAACACAAACGCATCTTATCTGCCAATTAAAATCAATATGTCTGGTGTTATGGGACCTGTATTTGCGTCGTCAATCATGATGTTGCCTGCGTTTATTCAACGCTTTGTTCAAAGTGATAATTTGACGGTTCAAACAATTATGGGATTCTTTACATACGGAACATGGTCTTATATTATCATGTTTACAGTATTGATTGCGTTCTTTGCATATTTTCAGACTGCTGTTATCTTTAATTCCGAAGAAACAAGTAACAATCTGAAAAATGTTGGTGGTTATGTCCCAGGTGTTCGCCCAGGTGAACAAACTGTAAAATATCTGGATAATGTTGTTTCACGTACAACAGCGATTGGTGTTGCATACTTGATTGTTGTTTGCGTATTGCCAATTATCTTGAATACTCATGTTGGTATGCCATTGATGATTGGTGGTACAAGTGTATTGATTGTGGCTGGTGTTGTATTGGATACTGTAAATCAGGTTCAGTCTTACTTGGTCGCCAAGCAATACAGTGGTGTTGTTAAAAAGGCACAAAAGAAAGGTCGTTTCCGCGGTTAAAAATTGCGGGAATAAAACAAGATTTGACTTTTGCTGGATTTTGTATAAAATTATTCGGCAAAATAAAAATGGCCCACGGTAAAAATACTTTGGGTTTAAGGGCATCGGAACATCGGGTGGACTTGGTGTTTCGCAGTTAAATAAAAAGGAAAAAGAAAAATGGCACGTATAGCAGGTGTTAACATTCCGACAGAAAAACGCATTGAAATTGCGTTGCAATACATTCATGGTATCGGTCCAGCTAAGGCTGCACAGATTTGTGAAGCGTTGAAATTAAAAGACGGTTTGCGCGCAAAAGATTTGACAGACGCGGATGTTATCAAAATTTCTAATTACATCGAAGAAAACTTTAAAGTAGAAGGTGATGTTCGTCGCGAAGTTGCAATGAATATCAAACGTCTGCAAGATTTAAAAGCATATCGTGGTATTCGCCATCGTAACCGTTTGCCGGTTCGTGGTCAGCGTACACAAACAAATGCTCGTACACGCAAGGGTAAACGCGTGGCTGTTGCGGGTTCTGCAACAAAGGGTAAGTAAAAATTAATCTGACACCGCATCTATGCGCGTTGGGCTGTGGTCATGTAGCATTTGTACACTCCCGTCGCCCAACACACATATCTGCAATGTTATCTTAATTTTTTTAACAAGGTAGAGATTAACACCATAGTTAATTGAAGACATCGAAAAAGGAAAAATAAAAATGGCAGTTACAAAAGCTAAAAAGAAAGTCGTAAAAAAAGTATCACATGGTATTGCACATGTTGTTGCGACTAATAACAATACACGTATTACAATCACAGACCAGTCAGGCGCTGTTTTGGCATGGGCAACCGCTGGGGCAAATAATTTCAAAGGTGCGAAAAAGTCCACACCATACGCAGCAACAATCGTTGCAGACGCTGTTGGTAAGAAAGTCGCAGAAATGGGTATGAAAACAGTTGATGTTTTGATGCGTGGTATTGGTCAGGGTCGTGAATCTGCTGTACGTGGATTGGCAAACGCTGGTCTGGTTGTGCAGTCCATTACTGATACAACACGTATCCCACACAATGGATGTCGTCCAAAGAAGGTACGTCGCGTCTAAAAAAATAAATTATAATAATTCATCTAAAAACAAATCGGGAATCTCATGTAGCGTTATGTACACTACGATTCCCGTTTTTCTTTTATCTAAACCATTCTAATTTATTTTTTACGCTAATCACGGATGGGGGTGGCAGTTCATGTAGCGTTATGTACACTACACTGCCGGCACTACTTGTATCTAAACCATTCTAATTTATTTTTTACGCTAATCACGGGCAGAGGTGCGCTTGAAACCTCATGTAACTTCTGTGCACTATGTCATCGTTTTTACTTTTATCTAAATTTTTTATTTTATTGTATATTCAATTAATGGCGGTCAACGATAAAGAAACTTTAAAGATAATAAAAAAGTACTTAATTTAATTTATTTTTTGTGATACAATATAACAGACTGAAAGAAGGTGGGAAAAACATGAAATACAATTTTTTATCTTTGTTTTTACTGTGCGCATTTGTATTCAATAATGCTGCAAGGGCAGAAATCGTTGATACAACAGGTATGACAGATGGTCAGAAGTTGGCAATGATTGCTACATTAGAAGATGATATTCTGATTCTGGATTCAG
>JAZOUE010000117.1:0-2482 GCA_045658045.1 Candidatus Enterousia sp. | reverse complement strand
GGTTTTGTGTATGAAAAACCGTACGAAGGTGTTATTCCGAATATTGAACGTCGCTGGCGTGAATCTGAATCCGAAGCAATGCGTTCTGAATTGGCGAAATACCAATCAGAAAAACCGTGTCCGGTATGTCATGGCAAGCGTTTGAATATTCATGCATTGTGTGTGCGTATAAATGGTGCAGATATTATGGATGTGTGCGATATGCCTGTGGACGATTGCTTGCATTGGTTCCAAGATTTACCAAATCATTTATCGCAAAAAGACAATGAAATTGCGCGTATTGTTTTGCGCGAAATTACAGACAGATTGTATTTCTTGCAGAATGTTGGCTTGGGCTATTTAACTTTATCGCGTATGGCAGGAACTTTATCGGGTGGCGAAGCACAACGTATTCGTTTGGCATCGCAGATTGGCAGTGGTCTGTCAGGCGTTTTGTATGTGCTGGACGAACCATCAATTGGATTACATCAAAGCGATAATGATAAATTGTTGGAAACATTGAAAATGCTGCGTGATAAAGATAATACTGTTATCGTTGTTGAACATGACGAAGATGCAATGCGCGCCGCAGATTATTTGGTTGATATTGGACGTGGCGCAGGTATAAATGGTGGTAATGTTATTGCGGCGGGTAAACCAGAACAGGTTATAAAAAATAAGGACTCTATCACAGGGCAATATTTGGCGGGGGTGCGTAAAATAGAAGTACCTAAAAAACGTCGTGCTGGTAATGGTAAATCTATCGTTGTACAGGGTGCATGTGAAAATAACCTGAAAAATATAACAGTTGAATTTCCGTTGGGTAAATTTATTGCGTTGACGGGTGTTTCTGGGTCTGGTAAGTCAACATTGTTGTTAAATACATTGTATCCTGCGTTGATGCGTGCGCTGTATAATTCTAAATTGGAAACAGGCAAACACGATGTTATTCGTGGTATGGAAAATGTTGACAAGGTTGTTGATATTGACCAATCGCCAATTGGACGCAGCCCACGCAGTAATCCTGCAACTTATACGGGCGTATTTAGTGATATTCGCGACTTTTTCGCAGCGCTGCCTGAGGCCAAAGCCCGTGGTTATACATCTGGTCGCTTTTCATTTAATGTCAAAGGTGGCCGATGCGAGGCGTGTCAAGGCGATGGTCAGATTAAAATAGAAATGAATTTCCTGGCAGATGTCTATGTTGAATGTGATTGCTGTCATGGGTCGCGTTATAATGAAGAGACTTTGGCGGTTAAATACAAGGGTAAATCAATTGCTGATGTGCTGAATATGACTGTTGAAGAAGCGTACAGATTCTTTGTCAATGTACCAAAAATCGCACGTAAATTGGAATTGCTAAAACGCGTTGGTTTGGATTATATCAAACTGGGGCAAAGTTCGCTTGATTTGTCAGGGGGCGAAGCGCAGCGTATAAAACTGTCCAAAGAATTGGCAGCACGCAGTACAGGCGAAACAATCTATATCTTGGACGAACCAACCACAGGATTACATTTTGAAGATATTAAAATGCTGTTGTCCGTTTTACACGAATTGGTAGAGCAGGGAAATACAGTAATCGTTATTGAACACAATCTGGAAGTAATAAAAACAGCCGACTGGATTATCGATTTGGGACCAACTGGTGGTGCAGGTGGTGGTCAGCTGATTGCTGCGGGCGTACCGGAAGATATTGCCGCGTGCGAGGAATCGAAAACAGGTCAGTACTTAAAAAAGTATTTGGAAAAACCGATAAAAAAGACTAAGATAAACAGCAAAACAAAGGAGTAATAAATGTTTGGTTTTGGTAAAAAGAAAAATAAAGCAGTTGCAGAAAACGTGACCGAGGCTGATGTCCGTGCCGCAGAAAAGGAATTGGGCGCAGATAAAATGCCAAGTGGTATGAAAGAAACTGCAGAACGTATGATGTCTGGTAAATTTGATATGAACGATATGCTGGCGCAGTTAAAGCAAATTAAAAAGATGAGCAATTTTAGTGGTCTGTTGAAGATGGTGCCAGGTATGAGTGGTGCTGTTAATGCCATGAAGGAAAAAATCAAAGACGGCAGTGTTGATGCACAAATAAAAATACTGGAAGCGATGACTGCTGCAGAACGCGTAGAACCAGAAAAGATTTTCGCAAATGCCAAGGCGCGTATCGCAGAAACAGCTGGTTGCACAGTACGCGAAGTAGAACACATGATTAAACAATATACAAAAATGAAACAGCAGATGGCTATGATTCAGCGTATGGGCGGCATGGAAGCTGTTATGCAACGTATGCAACAGGGCGGTGGATTTCCAGGGGCAAAATAAGATGGAACGCATAGTAAGTGTTGATACAGAACATCAATCAACATACGATTCTGTGGGCAAGACGGTCTTGTATTATACTGTAAAGACCGATGGGAACAAGTTGTTCCGTTTGCCTGCGTGTCGTTTTGTTGGCGTGCCAACTGTTGGCGCGTCTATGGAATATATGGATGTAGAACAGGCACCTATT
>JAZOUE010000116.1:0-3681 GCA_045658045.1 Candidatus Enterousia sp. | reverse complement strand
TCTGAACGCTTTATCGAAGACAGATGGGTATTGTCTGAATTAAACAAAACAATCGCAGAAACACGCAAACATTTGGATAAGTTTGATAATTATAATTCGCGTGCAGAAATTGATACATTCTTCTGGGATATCTTCTGTGACCAGTATTTAGAATTTATCAAAGACCGTTTCTGGGCACCTGAAAAATACAGCGCGGAATCAAAACTGTCTGCACAATGGACATTGTACACAGTATTACGTGCGATACTTGGTTTGTATGCACCATTTATTCCATTTTTAACCGAAGAATTATGGCAGCAAATCTATAAACCAACCGAAGGTGGCGAAACATTACATCTGACACAATATCCATCTGTAAATCCAGAATATGAAACAGATGTTGAACAGATGAATATTGCGCTGGAATTGTTGAAAAATGTTCGTGGTCTGCGTACAGAACGCAAGGTTGGCAATGGTGCAAAACTGGAAACGCTGACAATTCCATCTGATACGCCAAGTGTATTACATGGCTTGATTAAATCTGCGGCCCGTGCAAATAAAATTGTATTGGGTGATGCGCTGGATTTTGTCGTTATGCAAAATGTTCAGGGGTAATTGATAATGACAGGTAAATTGGTCGAAACCAGAATTTTACAGGCATATCAGTGCGACAGATTTGGTTATGTTCGTCCCTTGATTTTGATGAACGAATTACAATCTATTGCAGACAGACATGCTGAAATTCTGGGGTGTGGTCGAACATACTGTTTGGAAAATAATATCGGCTGGGTTGTGCTGTATTATCTGGTCGATATTATTGAATTACCGCAAGAGGGCGAAGAGCTTACCTTTATCACATGGCCATCATGCCAAGACGCATTGCGTGCAACCCGTGATTTTGAAATTCGCGGGGCTGATAATCGTTTAATGGTGCGCGCAACATCACAATGGATTTTGATTGATATGGCGCGCCGCAGACCATTACCATTGGCAAATCATTTGTCACCAGATGTTGTAACACCAATTCGTTCGTATAATTGTGCGTTTGAAAAGTTCCCAGACTTTGAAACAAATAAAACACATATTATGAAATGTCGCTTTGATGATATTGATGTAAATCAACATATCAATAATGCGGTCTATGCAGTATGGGCAACAGAAAGCGTTGGTTTTAAATATCGTACACAACACAAATTAAAACAAATAAATATACAGTTTAAAAAAGAAGTAAACCCAGATACGCCAGAAATACAAATTGATGTTGCGATTGATGGGCTGGTATCGCGCCATAAAATAAAATCAGGCGATACAGAAAATGCAATCGTTATCTGTCAGTGGGAAAAGATATAAAAAAACCGGCATTTACCGGCTTTTTTATGAACAAACATTGCACCTAGGGATGTGGGTTCGGGTTTCGTAGAAAGTCCGTTTGTTGTCATGCAGTGTCTGTGATAAGTATTCTAGATTATTTTATTTGTTTTTACAATCGGTACTTTTTCCTGTATATGGGCAAAAGCCAGCTACAGGACAATTTTCACATTTTGGACGCAGTGCGCTGCACACATATCGGCCGTGCAAAACCATAACATGATTTACAATTGAATGATATTTTTTTGGGATTTTTTTTAATAATTTTTCTTCGACTTTTTCTGGTGTATTATCTGCGTCGCCCACCCATCCATATCTGTGTGCGTTGCGAAATACATGTGTGTCAACACCGATGTTTGGCGCGTTCCATAAAACATTGCAGACAACATTTGCTGTTTTTTGACCGATGCCCGGCAAAGTCATCAAAGCATCACGGTTATGATATTTTTCTGAAAATGTATCCGATATATTTTCTTCAATCAGCTTTTGCGCCAACGCAATAATATTTTTCGCCTTGTTATTAAAGAAAGAAATAACTTTGATATGTTCTTTTAATCCATCAATCCCCAGTTCTAACATTTTTTGTGGTGTTGGTGCGATTTCAAACAGGCGTGGTGTAACCTCGTTCACCTTTTTATCGGTTGCCTGGGCAGATAAAATCACTGCCACCGCAAAATTAAATTCGTTTGTATGGTACAGTTCTGACCGTATAGACATATCAACAGTCGGAACAACCAAATCAAAATATTGTTGTGGTGTCATGTGGTTTTACATCCCTTTGGCTAGCTTTTTAAGCTGATATATAATTTTGTCGTTTTGCTTTTTTTGTTCTAAAAAATGAGAAAACAACATTGTCATTTCTGGTGTCGGGTTTAATTCAATCTTGTTTAAACAATCCTTGGAACAACTGCATTCGCCAGTCTTAGAACAATGATTGCAATCGTACGAAAAAGTAATGCAATAATTTGCCATTTATTTTACCAACGTTTTACAATTTTAAAATTAGGGTTTTCTGATAAGAACTTTTCAAAAGATGTTTTGCACAAAATTTCACAACCCTGTTCACAATTTTTATATGCTTCTTGTGCAGTGTTTTGTGTGAATTCTGTATGTTTAACACCTGTCATATCTAACCAGACAGGTTCAGTGTTGTCATTATCTGATATCATACAAAAGCACTGAGAAAAATATTTTTCTGTTACACCATTGACGTCTATTGGTTGTGGTTCTGCGCATTTGTATGTTATAACAAAATTTGCCTGACTTATTACTTTTGTTTGTTTGGATGGCAAGAAGTAAAAAACGACACCAATTAAACAAAACAAGCAAACAACAAATAACAATTTTTTTATCATGGCATATCCCTTTGTTTTATTTTTGAATCTGTCTCAATTCTTCAATTTCTTTTTGCAATTTTGCTTTTTCTTTTTTCAGTTTATCAATATCCATATGAACATATTGTATCAATCGTGTAACCAGTTCTGTTTCAGGGGTTACATACATCTGATAGTCGCAAGTTGTTGGTTCTTCGCGACCTTCCAGAAACTGAACAATTGTGCATTTTCCGCCAGGTGCTTGATATGGGCAAAATGTATCAACGTGTGTGCAATATAAATTGTCTGGATATACTTTTACTGGTTCGGAACGTGTCATTATTTGACGTGGTTTATCACTGCGTGCAGTATATAAATACTTTGCAAAAAATTGCATGTTTTCGTTTTTTATTGTAACGCTATGGTTGCAGGGTTGTTTTTCGCCAAATTCGTTCACTTTACCGTCAGTTTTACAAATTCCGTCAAAATTTTTATTTGGGCATTCATAGCCAATTTTCCCACAAAAAATACAATTCTTTTTTGACATTTATTTTACCTTTTCTTGTGTTGAATATGTAAGGCATGCATACGTTCTTTGTTGTGTGTTATATAAATCGCGTACGATACAAAGTGTTAAATTATTCGCACATTTTGTGCCACGATTAAACGGACAAATTGTGTTTATACATGCCATATATATATCCTTTTTTTATTATGCTTTCTTTACGGATACAGCCAGATTATAGCCTTCGAATTCTGTTGCGTATTCGCCATCGCCAACAGACATTTCAACAATCAGTGCTTCGTGCATGATGTGTTTTTTATGTTGTTCGATTGCGGCTGCAACAGCTGGATCTGCGTTATATGTCAGAATAATACGGTCTGAAACATCCAGTCCTGCTGTTTTGCGTGTGTTTTGGATATGACGCAACGCATCGTTTGCCAAACCTTCGGCAATCAGTTCTGCGTTTAATTCTGTGTCTAATACAACAACAGCAGTATTGTCTGGCAATGCAGCGCC
>JAZOUE010000115.1:0-8016 GCA_045658045.1 Candidatus Enterousia sp. | reverse complement strand
GTCATACCACGATTACGATTTTCCAAGACCAGATTATCAGGAATCAGCTTGTGCAAAACATCATCATCGATTCGGGTCAGACGTGATTCTTCGTGGCTGGTACGGAACCCATCAAAAAAATGCAAGAACGGAACACGACTGCGAATCGTTGCAGCATGTGCAATCGCCGCCATATCGTGCGCCTGTTGTACATTATGCGATGACAACATTGCAAAACCAACACCACGCACAGACATAACATCACTGTGGTCGCCAAAGATAGATAACGCATGCGTTGCCAACGCGCGTGCCGCCACATGCATAACAAATGGCGTCTGTTCGCCTGCGATTTTATACATATTTGGAATCATCAGCAACAATCCCTGGGATGCCGTAAATGTTGTCGCCAGCGCGCCCATCTGTAATGCGCCATGCATTGCACCGGCCGCCCCAGCTTCGGATTGCATTTCAATTATCTGTGGAATTGCACCCCAAATATTCTTTTTATGCTGAAACGACCATTCATCTGCCAATTCACCCATTGTACTGCTGGGTGTGATTGGATAAATCGCAGCAAAATCAACACATCTGTACGCGACATCAGCAGCCGCCCAGTTCCCATCAACAATTAGTTTTGACATACTTGTTCCCTTATATTATTTTTCTGTGATATTTTCAGATTTTTCGTCTTTTTCTGCGGACATGACCGACTGATGCGATTGTATTTTCCCCATTGCGACAACCATATCCATAGCACGCTGTAACTGATAATCCAGTGCGTCTTTTTCCTCGTCAGTCAGGCTTTCTTTTTCGTCTTTATCATCCTTATCTTTGGACTTTTTATCTTCTTTTTTCTTTGCCTGTTCATTTTTCAAGGCATTTTTAAATGACGCTTCGGAATATGCACTTTCGCGTTTTTCCAATACTTCAACCTTGGAATGTAAAACTTCTATATCTGGGGTAATACCTTCGTTCTGAATAGAACGACCAGATGGCGTATAATAGCGAGCAATTGTTATATGAATCGCAGTTCCATCCCCCAGTGGTTTTTGTTGTTGTACACTGCCCTTGCCGAAAGATTGTGACCCCATAACCAAACCACGACCATTATCTTGCAAGGCCCCTGCCACAATTTCAGATGCAGATGCAGAACCATGATTTATCAAGACAACGACCGGTTTGCCATTTGCAAGGTCGCCTTTTTTTGCATAAACACGTTCAATATCTGTTTCTTTTTTACCGCGCGTTGAAACAATTTCACCGTTGTCCAAGAATGCATCAGAAACATCAATTGCTGCGGTCAAGTATCCACCAGGATTATTACGCACATCCAATACATACCCAACAACGTTTTTCTTTTCCAGTTTTTCCAACGCGTCTTTTAAATCGCGAGCCGTTGTTGCACCAAAATCAGAAATTCTGATATAGCCAATTTTAGGTGTATCTTTATCTGTGGCATCTGCGCCCGCCAATGTTTTTTCTTCGAATTTAACAGACTTTACCTTGATAATATCACGTTTCAATGTCAGTGTTTTTGGTTCGCCATCTTCTGAAATCACAGTCAATTTTACCTTGGTTCCTGGACGTCCCTTCATTTTTTTAACAGCCTGATTTAATGTCAAATCAAAGACTTGTTCATCGTCAATATGCGTGATATAGTCCCCTGCCTTAATCCCAGCCTTGTCCGCAGGTGTATCATCAATTGGTGAAATAACACGCACAGCACCACGGTCACTGGTAATTTGAATACCCAACCCACCGAATTCACCATGTGATTTTTCACTAAATTCTTTGAAGTCATCTTTTGATAAATAAGAAGAATGTGGGTCCAGCGCCCCCAACATACCATTCATTGCCGCTTCCAGCATCTTTTTTTCATCGGCTTCTTCGACAAAGTTTTCACGTGCCACTTCGAACACCATGGCCAGTTTTTTTAATTCTTCGTAAATCTGCTCGTCTGTCAGATGTACAACTGGCTCTTCTTTTTTCTTTTTAGATGCAGCATCTGCAACAAATGGAGTAAACAACGCGATTAAAATCAACAATTTCTTTAACATATTACCAATCCTTTCTGTTCATTGTGAGTCCAGTCTAGAATAAATTCAGACCACATTCAACACGATTTTTACACTAAAATAAAAACAATAAAAAATATTGACAAATTATAATTATGTATTATATTTATAACAAATAGTTGAGGTATAAAATTGACCAAACGACCAAAATATAGAAACAAGATAGAAGAATTTCGTGCCATCATCACCAGCAAATTAACTGGTGCGGCATCTGTTAAACGTTTAAATAACGTAAACTGGTTACGTCATGAAATATCGTACAGTGAACCACGTACATTGTTTTATGTTTCTCAGAAAGAACAACGTTATCACTTGGACTATAATTGTATGAGCAATCTGGGCAGCGCATATGACCATATTGTCAATCATACAGACAAAAATGTACGCATTGATGCCAGCGAAATATGCAAACTGCACAGTTTCTTGTGTCAAAACACATATATCGACGGTGGCAATTTCCGCACAACATCAAAAGTTCTGGAAATAACTGTAAATGGCGAAAGAATGCACGCACCTGATGCATATGACATACCATACTTATTAAATAATATTGTGTATAATATGAACAATGAATCCGAAGATGTATTACATCGTGCTTTTGATGCACACTATGAACTGATTGCATTACAGCCATTTGACGATTTTAACAAGCGCACTGCACGCTTGGTTATGAACTGGATATTGGTTCAAAACGGATATCGTCCAATTGTTTTCAACAAGCCAAGCGACAAACAGAAATATATCGCAGCAATTAAATCGTACGCCGAAGGCAACAAAAAAGAATATTATGAATATATGTCTCACTGTATGTGTCGTACACAACAAGAAATCATAAAACTGTTAAATAAATCAAAAACCCTGTAAACAACATCAACAGGGGTTTATTTTTACCAGAACGCTTTGCCACAATAAAACTATTCCAAAATTTGATTTTGCAGGTCAATCAGTTGTTGACAACCCTGCCCTGCTAAATTCATCAGTTCTGATAATTGTGACGCATCAAATGGGTGTTGTTCGCCAGTTGCCTGAATTTCAACAAACTTGCCAGAACCCGACATAACAAAATTCGCATCCATTTCTGCATTGCAATCTTCTTCGTAATCTAAATCCAGTATTAAATCACCGTGCCACAGTCCCGCAGATACAGCGGCCACATTGTCCAAAATTGGATTTTCATTTATGCGCCCCTGTTCAATCAGCCAGCGCACAGCCAAACTTAACGCAACAAATGCACCTGTAATACTGGCACATCTGGTACCGCCATCTGCCTGAATAACATCACAGTCAATTGTAATTGTATGCTTGCCCAGTTTTTCCATATCAACAACACTGCGCAACGAACGGCCAATCAGACGTGAAATTTCCGCACTGCGGTTATCTTTCATAATTGCTTCGCGCCCTTTGCGAACACCATTTGCGCGTGGCAGCATTGCATATTCTGCGGTAACCCAACCGCCAGTCTTGTTTTGCATGCGCTTCCAAGTTGGCTGATTAAAATCCACAGACGCAGTACATAAAACCTGCGTTCCACCGACTTTTATCAAACAAGACCCCTCGGCCCATTTATTTACCCCTGTTTCCATTGATATATGACGCATTTGATTTGGCTTTCGCAGTGATGGACGCAACATTTATAAATCCTTTGGTTATTAAATTATTACATATTATATATATGACAAAAAATATTTTGCAATTTTTTTAAGTTTGCTTTTTGATATAATATTGTTATCCTATCAATCGCTTTAAAAAGGATTTTTATGTCAGCCAAGACAAAACGCCTGGTTAAGAAAATCATCAGTTATTCAGGCATTTTCTTTTTCGCATTGGCCGCAGGTATGTTATGGTGGCAATTGCGTAATTACAGTTTATCAGATATTGCCCACGCGATATTGGACATTCCACTTACAAACCTGTTCTTGGCGTGCGTTGCATGTTTGGCTGGGTATTTAGCATTATCATTATATGACTATCTGGCATTACATTACATTGGCGGCAAGGTTACCTGGTGGAAATGGATGCTGGCGGGCATGCTGGGGTTTGCAATCAGTAACAATGCCGGACACGCGGTGGTCAGTGGTGGCGCCATACGATACAGACTTTACACACGCTGGCGTATTCGCGGTGGTGATATATTAAAGATGTTAACTATATCTGGGTTCACGTACTTTTTGGGGGCGTCTGCAATTGTTGTGATTGGGTATTTTTTAATTCCACACGAAGTACTTGATAATTCTGTTGGGTTAAGCATGGGATTAAACACACTGTTTATATTCTGTACAACAGTATTACTGACATATTTTGCAGTAACGATGATATTCCACAAGAAAAGCATTAAAATCGGCGATGTTAAATTCCAAGTTCCATCGACACAAATGGCGTTCGCACAAACAATCCTTGGCATCACAGACAGTGTCTTGGCGGGTTTGGTACTATATTTCTGTCTGACACCATTTGTTCAGATACCATTTGGCACATTTATTGGCCTGTTTGTAATCGCCCAAACAACTGGCGTTTTCAGTCAGGTACCCGGTGGAATTGGCGTTTTTGAAAGTGTGTTTATGTTGGCCCTGCCCGACAGCATTGACAAGGCAAATATATTTGGCGCCCTGTTGGCGTACAGAATTATATATTATGTCTTGCCTTTGATTGGCATAGGCAGTCTGTTTTTCATCTATGAAAGATGGTTGCGTTCGCGTATGAAACGCTGGTTGGACGAAGCCAAAGAAAAAATTCCTGCTAAAATCAAAAGCATTAAATCTGAAATCAAAAACAGAAAATAAATACCTTGAAAATCTATCTATTGTCGTGTTAGAATAGCCCCTGTGTATGACATAGGATTATAAAAAGTGTTTATATTGTCACTGTTTTCAATAATTTGCATAGCACTGATGATTATCGTGGTGCTTTCCCTTGGCATGGGCATGGACGCCCCACGGGGACAGGTTATTGCTGTATCATACACCGCCAAAACAAAAGGATTATTAAATGTCAAAAAAAATATATGTGGATGCAGTCCACCCAGAAGAAACCCGTGTTGTCGTCGTAGATACTGCAACAGGTCGCGTTTCTGATTTTGATGTTGAAACAACCACTAAACCTCAGATAAAGGGTAATATTTATCTGGCCAAGGTTATTCGTGTTGAACCATCATTACAGGCTGCATTTGTTGATTATGGAACTGGCAAGAACGGCTTTTTGCCATTTTCTGAAATTCATCCAGATTATTATCAGGTAACCCCAGAACAAAAGAAAAAGTTACTGGAACTGGCACACGCAAATATCGTTGATGACGACGACGATCCAAACGACGAAGAAGACGAAGTCGCAGAATACGACGACCACAGTGCTGGCGAAGATAATAACGAATTTGTAAAACGCGCACGCGAATTCAAGATTCAAGATGTTATCAAACCAAAACAAATCTTGCTGATTCAAGGTGTCAAAGAAGAACGCGGTCAAAAAGGCGCTTCAATGACAACATACCTGTCATTGGCGGGTCGTTTTGCTGTATTGATGCCAAATTCACGCAAACGCAACAGTTATGGTATTTCCAAGAAAATTTCTGACAAATCAGAACGCGCCAGATTACGTGAAATATTGCACGATTTAAAAATACCAAAAGGCATGACAGTTGTTTTGCGTACTGCGGCGATGGGCGCAACCCCTGCAGATATCGCAGCGGACTATGATTACTTGGTTGGTTTGTGGAATGAAATCCGCAAGACAACATTGGCATCTGTTGCACCTGTAACTATCCACACCGAAGATTCATTGTTGCGTCGTGTTGTTCGCGACTTTGTCAGCGACAAAGAAGATGTCCTGACAATCCAAGGCGAAGAAGCATTTGATGCTGCGAAACAATATTTCCAGCAGATGTACGGTCGCGCACCACGCAAACAGTTGGTTCACTATAAAGATGCCGCTGTTCCATTGATGGTCAAGGCCGGCGTTGAAAAACAACTGGAAGGCCTGCATGGCCCATATGTACAATTGCCATCTGGCGGTTCATTGGTTATCAACCAAACCGAAGCAATGGTTACAATTGACGTGAACTCTTCCCGTGCGATAAAAGAAAAAGATATCGAACAAACAGCACTGAACACAAACTTGGAAGCAGCCGAAGAAATTGCCCTGCAATTGCGTCTGCGTGACTTGGCTGGTATTGTTGCTGTTGACTTTATTGATATGGAAGAAGAAAAGAACAACCGCAAACTGGAACTGAAAATGCGCGAAGTTATGAAACGCGACCGCGCCAGAACACAGGTTGCCAAAATCAATAATTTTGGCGTATTGATGTTATCGCGTCAAAGACTGCGCAGCAGCTTTATGGAATCATCATATGTACCATGTCCACATTGCATGGGTGCAGGTGTCGTTCCATCAATTCAGACAGCTGCGATAATCTTGTTCCGTCATCTGCAAGAAAAACTGTTGGCAAAATCTGCCCAGAAAATCATTATGACAGTTCCAACAGATGTCGCTGTATATCTGTTGAATCACAAACGTGCAGAACTGGCAGAAATGGAAGCCAAGTTTGAAACAGAAATTGTTATTGTTGGTGACGACAGTTTATTGAACATTGACCAATATTCAATTCAACGTGTTGCCCCAGAACAAAACAAAACCGACGAATTGCTGAATGCGCACGCACCATCAACAGATATTAAAAAGAAAAACGCCCAGCACAATGATGCCAAGCGTACAACAGTATCTGCGAATCGTCGTAAAAAGAAAAAACAGCCAAAGAAACAAACCCTTTGGCAAAAGCTGATTGGTTAAAAAATCCCCCGTTTGGGGGATTTTTAGATTTTTTCAACATAATCTACATCTATTTCTGTGGTGAATATGCCACGATCAACATCGCCGTATATTTTAACAGTATCTTTTTCATTTACTGTCTGACCACGCCAGCCATCGTCATCTATTTCAATCGTTATTGAATCTGTACCGTCTTGGAACAGATATTTATCATCGCCCATACGTTGAATAATCTGCCCCACCACCACAACAGGCACACCATCACGCATTTCATTTACCTGGGCAATTGTAACGATTGTTTCATCACCACCAACAAAACCACCCTTGCCCATTGGTTTAGTATGATTTTTTGCTGGCTTTTGCTGTTGTTGAACAACAGGTTCTTCGACAGTCGTGACAATACCATAATATTCCGCATTTGCACCACCGATTACAAGCATCGCAGTCAATGCAGTTAGACATATTTTTTTCATATTTTCCCCCTTGGTTATTTACACAAAAACAATATATCACAACGCAATTTAAAAATATCTAGGAACCTTATCTAAATCTTGACAAAGCGTTTGTTTGTACTATATTTATAGTGTGTGGGTGTGTATCCCACCAGCATTGAGGAAAGTATGACGAAACGAAACAGATTTTTATCGGCATTTATTTGTTGTGCAATGATGATTGTACCTGCAATAGCACACACAAACGACTGTGCAAACGAAATGTTTCGCAGATACAATCCTGACAAGTGCAGTCATACACAGATAACAAAATCTTCAACTGCAAGCACAGCTGTCATAGCGGGTGGTACTGTCGCATTATTGGGCGGCACAATTGCATTGATTGGAATGTCTTCATCAGATGAACGCGCCCCTGCCCCTGTCACAGCACACACATCAACAAACCGCGAATCGTATTCAGAAGTCGGCAGTGATGTTGACTTTTCTCGCTTGGCTACTGTAAAAAACTATACCGCATACGCACGCAACAGCGACCAATACGATCAAATCAGACTAAGTTATTCTTTGGCACGCGGATATACAGGAAAGAATTCTACTATTGCTGTATTTGATTCAGGCACAGATGCCTGGCACGGCAGAAATGTCGCAAATCTTATCACAGAACAAGTCGCACCAGATGCCAATGTCGTTTCTTATGCCGTTTCTGATATGCACGGAAATTTTAAAGAATTTAATGAAATCGGCAATATTAT
>JAZOUE010000114.1:0-3461 GCA_045658045.1 Candidatus Enterousia sp. | reverse complement strand
TGGTCGTTCTGGGTCTATAACCTTGGTCTGTCCCAAGACGCACCCCAACGCATCTGCAGATTCATAATCCTTATCTGTTGCAAAACAAACATCATTTGTTGCAACAATTGGAATGTTCAATTCTTGGGCGATTTTCAAGAAGATTGGCTCAGTTTTAATTTCCGCATCCAGACCATGTCGTTGAATTTCAATATAAAATCGATTTCCAAAAATATTCAACAATTCTTTGGCATATATAGCCGCCTGTGCATCCTGTCCATTTAATATCGCCATACCAATTGGCCCAGTATGCGCACCAGAAAGACAAATCAAGCCACCACTGTGCTGTGTCAATTCATCAAAAGTTATATATGGCCCCAAGTGATGATTTTCTGTCCGCATATACATAGTTTTATTCAAATCACACAAGTTTAAATACCCCTGATGATTTTGCGCCAACAACACCACCTTGGACAACGATTCAGAACGCAATATTTTTGGATCTGCATTATGCTGATTTAAAGATATTTCAACGCCAATAATTGGCTGAACCTTGTTCTTTGGCATAACATCTGAAAATTCAGCGCAACCAGACATCAAATTCGTATCAGTCAAGGCGCACGCACTCATTCCAGCACCCAAACATAACGCTGGAATTTTCTTGATAGTCAGCGTACTGGCACCGACAGAAAACCTTGAATGTGTACGAAGATGAATGAATTGTTTTTCCATGTGCATCACATTAGCAAAATACCCCACATCAATCAACCCAATAATTCCCAAAAAAGATAAAAAAAATTACCGACAATGTCGGTAATTTTTTATTTAGTTCAATTTGCCGCAGCAATGTTTATATTTTAACCCAGAACCACATGGGCAGGGCGCATTACGACGCGCATCGCCACCTGTGGCTTGATTTAATTTTTCATCGTGTTTGGCACGTTCAGCTTCGGTTGCCGCAACATCCTCACGTGTCAATTCCATACGACAAATATAAGATACAGACATAATCTTGAAATTATTTACAGTATTTTTAAACAATTCCAACGCCTCGCGCTTGTACTCATATAATGGATTTTTCTGGGCATAGCCACGCAAACCAATTGCGCTTTGCAGATAATCCATCTGTTGCAAGTGCTTTTTCCACACAGCATCCAACGCGCCCAACATCATTTGACGCGATGCCATCTGCATCATTTCTGGACCATATTTTGCAGCCTGACTGTCATATCTGCGATTTGCCAAACCGACCAAAGATTCATACGCCTTGCGTTCTGTGATTTCTTCATCGGTTTTCCATTTTTGAATATCTGTAATATCCAACGCAAACGCGCGCATCATTGCATTATGAATTGCGTCCAAGTTCCAATCTGCAGGCATTGCCTTTTCTGGAATACTGTTTTCACAGATAATTTCAACAACATCACCAATCATTTCACGTGCCAAAGGCGATAAGTCTTCGGACACCATCAAATCATCACGCTGTTTATAAATAACTGTACGCTGCTCATTCATAACATCGTCATACTTCAACAATTCTTTACGCGCTTCGAAATATCTGGCTTCAACGCGTTTCTGGGCTTTTTCCAACGCCTTGGTAATCCAAGGATGTGTAATTGCTTCGCCAGTTTTCAAGCCCAACGTTGTCAACATACCTTGCAAACGAGAAGCACCAAAAATACGCATCAAATCGTCATCCAAAGATAAAAAGAACTTTGAATCACCTGGGTCACCTTGACGACCAGAACGACCACGCAACTGATTATCAATACGGCGTGATTCATGACGTTCAGTACCGATAACATATAATCCACCAGCATCTAAGACTTGTTTTTTATTTGCTTCGATTGTTGCATAAATTTCTTTCTTTTTGTCTTCATAATCAGAAGCGTTACAATCCAGCGCTGCAATCAATTCTTCGGCATTACCACCCAGCTTAATATCAGTACCACGACCAGCCATATTTGTTGCGATTGTAACAGCACCCGGTGCGCCAGCCTGTGCAACAATTTTTGCTTCAGATTCGTGATGTTTTGCATTCAAAACCGCAGGATTTAACTTTAATTCTTTGCGTACAATTGCAGCCAATTCTTCGGACTTTTCAATTGAAACAGTGCCAACTAAAACAGGCTGTTTTCTGGCAACACAATCTGAAATCTGTTTTAAAATAGCAGCGTATTTTTCTTCTTTGTTACGATAGATTTCATCATGATGGTCGTTACGCGCCACAGGGCGATTTGTTGGAATTGAAACCACACGTAATTTATAAATTTCTTCAAATTCTGCCGCTTCGGTCATGGCGGTACCCGTCATACCAGACAATGTCGGATACAAGCGGAACAGGTTCTGGTAAGAAATGCTGGACACAGTCTGATTTTCTGGCTGAACCGCAACATGTTCTTTGGCTTCAATCGCCTGATGCAACCCCTTGCCAAAGCGACGACCAGTCATAACACGACCAGTAAATTCATCAACAATCAGAATTTCACCATTACGCACAACATAGTTCACATTTTTCTGGAACAAGTGATGTGCCAACAAAGACTGTTGAATATGCATAACCAACGCCGCATTTTCAGCCGCATACAAATTATCGCCCACCAACAATCCCGCTTCTTTTAACAGATTTGTCGCAGAATCAACACCACTTTCCGTCAGTGTAACATGTCTGTCTTTTTCATCTTTTTTAAAATCAGATTCTGTCAGTTTTGCAACAACCGCATCAACCTTGGCATACAACTCACTAGTATCTTCGGCAGGACCAGAAATAATCAGTGGTGTACGCGCTTCGTCAATCAAAATACTGTCAACTTCGTCAACAATTGCATAAAAGAACGGACGCAAAACCTGTTGTTTCTTTGAAAACTTCATATTATCACGCAGATAATCAAAGCCCAGTTCTGAATTTGTTACATATGTAATATCACATGCGTATGCAGCGCGTCTTTCATCATCTGTCATATCGTGCTGAATAATACCGATTGTCAGCCCCAAGAATTTATATATCGCACCCATCCATTCTGCGTCACGCGATGCCAAGTAATCATTTACTGTAATCAAGTGAGCGCCCTTGCCATGCAATGCCTTTAAATACATTGCCAATGTTGCGACCAGTGTTTTACCTTCGCCAGTTTTCATTTCTGCAATTTGACCATTAGTCAAAACCATACCACCAATCATCTGGACATTAAAATGACGCAAACCAATTGTACGAATTGATGCCTCGCGTACCAGTGCAAACGCATCAGGCAAAATGTCTTTTTCTTTGTCACCCGCAGCCAGTCTTGCACGCAGAACATTTGTCTGTTCACGTAATTCTTCATCACTCATTGCGTGATACTTTGGTTCCAAGTCGTTTATCAAAGACACTGTTTTATCATAATTTTTAATCAATCTGTCATTGGCAGACCCTAATATTTTACCAATAATGTTTTTTACCATCTTTCTTCCTTATATTTATCAACAGATATATAGCAATTTTG
>JAZOUE010000113.1:0-2355 GCA_045658045.1 Candidatus Enterousia sp. | reverse complement strand
ATAATCAGCATTTGCCCGCCAACATTTAACACCGCCGGGACAATCTGGCGCAATTGCGCATCCAGTGTTTCCATCGCGCGTATTGTTGCCTTTTCATTTCCGGTATGCCCGACCATGTCGCCGTTCGCAAAGTTCATAATTATCAAATCAAACCGACCAATTCGTGGCAACAATGCCGCCGTAATTTCATTTGCAGACATTTCAGGTTTCATATCAAATGTCGCCACCGCCGGAGAATCTATCAATACCTTTTCTTCATTTGGAAAATATATTGTGCGTTCCGCATCCATAAAATAGGTCACATGATTATATTTTTCTGTCTCCGCAATACGCAGTTGCGATAAACCCGCCGCCGCGACCACATCGCCAATTGTATTTTCTACGGGAATATCATCCAACAACGCGGGGCACTTTTCGTTTAATCCTTCGCCATATTGTGAAAAGCATAAAATATGTGCGCCGGTATCCAACATTGCACGCACAATTTGACGTGCACGATCACTGCGATAATTTCCAAATATAAAACCATCGTGCGATGTTATTGGGGTCGGATTAATTACAACCGGCTTGAAAAATTCATCCGTCACACCGACCGCATATTGAGATTTAATTGCTTCTTCTATTGTTTTGGCCGTTTCATCTGCGCGCGCCATTGCAAGTGCATCAAACGCCAACTGTGTTCGATCCATGTTTTTATTTCTGTCCATTGTATAATAACGCCCAGATAAAGTTCCAAAAAACGCACGTCCATTGGCAAAATAGGGCGCCAACATACGTTTAATAACGCGAACGTATTTCATTGCAGATTTTGGCGGTGTATCACGCCCGTCGCCAATGAAATGAATACAAACACGCAATCCCGCATCCAAAATATACTTTGCAATTGTCATTTGGTCGCGAACATCTGAATGTACACGCCCATCGGACATCAAACCCGCGAAATGAACAATTCCGCCATCACGCCGCACATCGGAAATAAACTTATTTAACGCCGCATTTTTCGACCAGTCTTCGCGATGAAAGCGCAACAAATATTGCATAACTACACGTCCGGCACCGATACAGATATGACCAACCTCGGAATTTCCCATAAGATTTCCCGGCAATCCAACGGCGGTTCCACTGGCCCGCAACAAAGAATTCGGATACTTTTTTATCAATTCATGGAAATATGGCATCTTTGCCATCGCCACCGCATTATGTTCACGGTTTTCTGAAACACCTACACCATCTAATATACATAAAACCACGCTTTTTTTCATATTCCTTTTCCTTTGTTATTTTTTTAACATTCCAAGAATATCATACACCTTTTTCGATTGCAAAACAAAAAGAAACAATGTATAAATTTATGGTATAGGAAACAGGTCCCAACACACTAAGGAAAGGGTTTAAAATGAGCGGAAAAGCTTTTATACCAACGGCGGTTGATCAGCACATCGGCAAACGTATGCAGTTGCGCCGCACAATGATGGGAATGTCATTGAAAGATTTGGGTGAAATTTGTGGCGTCACATTTCAACAAATCCAGAAATATGAAAATGCCGACAATCGTATATCTGCATCGCGTCTGTTCGAGATTGGAACCGCATTACAAACACCTGTGTCTTTCTTTTTTGCGGGCTTGCCGGGGAATATGCCCGATGAAACAAAAACCACGCGTTCAATGCGCGTTCACGAACCAACGACCGACGATCCACTAACAAAGAACGAGAGTCTGGAACTTATAAACCTTTATTGGAAATTACCGGGCGATAAACAACGCGCCATAGTAATGCAAATGTTACGCGCATTAAATGGCGAACAAGATTAAAAAAGGAAAGATGTAAAAAACAAAAAAATAAAAACCGGAACAACTTCCGGTTTTTATATCACTATTGTTCAATATAACATGTACCGTCTTCAAAATAACCATTACCAAGTTTCTGACACTGACGTTCGTACCAAGCGGTTTTGAACTCGCACGTCTGTTTTGTCGAATTCCAACTGGCTAACTCTTCATCTTGGCCATCATTATAGGCATTGCACATCAACTGTTCTGTATTCTGATAACATGCCCCCCAATCTTCGGTTCTGTTTCCACCAAAAACATCATAATAGAAACTTTGCTCTATTCCTGGCTCTGGACTTGGCTTTGGGAAACTCTGTTCTACAGGATTCCAACCACCATTGACCTCATTAGTACTAGCACCACCAGTTGTAAAATTCCGTTGTGCCCAATACCCGTCCTTTTCTTCACATTTTGCCGACAATGACGCCTGTATAGAATCAACAATGTCATAAAATTTATTTCTTGCTAATCTTGACAATTCTTCTTCATTATTAATTTCTAATTTTTTTTCGTTATATTTTTCT
>JAZOUE010000112.1:0-3854 GCA_045658045.1 Candidatus Enterousia sp. | reverse complement strand
TCTGGGGCATATATTGGCACGTTACGAACATGATATCGTCTTTTAAAACACAACAGTTCTTGTCCCATATCATCAACAACAGTATATTTCATATCAAAAAAATTGATATTTCCCTGTTTTCTTTCTATTTTAATACCAGGTGTTTGCAACAAACGTTCTAATTCTTTTAGCATATATGGAGTTATTTGTTTTTGTTCCATAGTTTATCCTTTTTTGTAATTAGAGCACATAACTTACGATTGTCAATATTTATCTCGTTTTAATATTTGTTTTAACTCTTTGCCTATTACTGGATTCAAAGGCATATCATTAAGTGTCCTAATTTACCTCTTTATTAGTTTAGTTTTTGCAGTTCTGAAAAGATTACTTTATTATGCAAAGTTTTATACATTTGTTGCGACTTTAATCTGTCGATAAGTAATGTTGTGATTTTGAGCAATTTTCGTTGTTCTGATGTTGGCTTACAGCCTTTGCGAAAGTGCGTGTATACAACAGGGTGTCCATAATACTTGATTGACATAGATATATATTTATTGTCCTGATGTGATTTTACAAATGGGTCTAAAAAAGGGTTTAACCACGCGTGAAAACGAACTATTTCTTCGCCATTTGAATTTGTTGCAACTAATTTATAAAAACAATTACTACATTCATTGGTCGTTATGTTTATAAAATTGCATTTCGCAATCAACTCAACCAAAAAGACCAAATAATCAATATTCATGTACAAATCCTATTTGGTTCTTAAACGCTGATTGTCGCGTAACGCCTTGATAAATAATGCGTCGCCAAGACATTTTGCTGTTTCATGCTGCTTTTTATATCTTCTGTATAGCAGCATATATAAATCATATTCAGGAAAATCAGTTAAATATTCTGCATATGTATCTTTTAATGTTACCTCTGCGATAACTTTATCACTTTTTATTACCGAATAGCAGACAGAAAAACCGTATTCATTTGGTTTTGGAACAAAGCTTTTTCTTGTATATGTTCTTTGTACACGAAATATTTCTTGATTTTTATTTTTTTCCGCAATGAATATCATTGTGTCAGAATATTTGCCGTTTGTTTTGTATTCATAATTAACGCGTACACAATAATCAAAAAACATTTGTTTTAATTTTTCTAATATTTTTACATCTCGTCTTTGTTGCGACATAATAAATCCTTTTTTATCATTATAAAGCGCACCATCTGTTTGGCAACAAAAAACGCCACAAACGGGCGTTTTTTTATTTTGTCCTAGAGTTTATACATCTTAGATTGTGCAACATCGTCTTTTCAGACACTGTCATTTTCATCAAAACAGCTTGCTCTTGATCTCTTTGTTTAATCAAATCAACTATCTCCATCAACATACGCATTTCTGGTGTACTTTTCGCAGGATTCACCCAATTAACAACAGTTTCTTTCAAAACACGCAATTCATAGATATTTTTATCAATATTAGAGTGGGTATAACGAATAACTTCTGCGCCATAAATATCTTCTACAATATAACATTCTTTACAAGATTCGTTTTCGACAACCGTTACTGTTATGCCTTTGTTTTTCAAGATTTTTTTAAGTTCTTTAAAAATCAGCGGATTCATAGTGTGTCCTTTGTTATCTTTACAGACAAGTATAAACAAAAGTTTTTCTTTATCAAGGAACAATAAAAAGCTAATTATTATCTTACTCGTCGTAATTTTTCAAAAAACTTTTGCTGTTCTTTATATTTTTTTATCATCAATCTATATACCTTGCAGGCGACATTATTTGGCATTTTTTCGTCTTTATCATACGATGCACCCACCGCATATCCAGCTATTTCGCATGTTATAACAACATCTTCTTTACCCGTATTTGGAAGTGTTGTAGTATGCTTGCGTACAGCCAGCAAAACAACTCCTTCGCTAACAATCTTGTAACATTCAAAACCACCTGAAATATTTGCACGAATATAAACATCTTTACGGTTCAATATTTCTGCAAACTTTGCAAATAAATCCGTCTTACTTGTCATAAATTTAACACCCCGTCAGCAAATTCAATTGATTGTGGCACACCGCCATCAACACTGCTGATAATATTATTATTTGTGTCGCGCACAATAGCATAGCCACGCGCCAAGACACTCTTATAACTTAACGAATTCAGCATTTGCTCCATATGCTGTAATGATTGGTTTAAAACCTGCATACGATTTTGCAAGATATTTGGGAATGCAGAAACAACTGTCATTTTCTGTTGCGCAGACACAAGTTTAGTATTAATTATTACATTCAATGTGCGCCCCAAATCATCCAACCTTTGTGCGCGTTCCATAATCATTTGTTTTGGACTTTTTATGTTAACCGATTCAATACGCTGTTTTGCGTTCATTAAGCGTGTCGTAAAGTTACCTGACAATCGCACCCACATATTATCCAGTTCTTGGAATAATGCCAGTTTTGTTGGCACCACCGCTTCGGCAGCACCTGTTGGCGTTGGTGCACGATGGTCGGCAGCAAAGTCAATCAACATCCAGTCTGGTTCGTGTCCAACACCTGATATCAGTGGGATTTTACTAGCTGCGGCTGCGCGCACAACAATTTCTTCGGAAAAGGGAAGCAAATCTTCCAGCGAACCACCACCACGCGCAACAATAATCACATCAACATTTTGCATACGGTTAAAATATTCAATACCGGCTGCAACCTCGGCCGCGGCAGTTGCACCTTGGACAGTTGCAGGATACAACAATACGCGCACAGGAAAGCGTTCACGCAATCTGTTTTGAATATCTTGAAACGCTGCGCCTGTTGGGCTGGTAACCACCCCAATTGTCTGCGGCAGTTTTGGCAATGGCTTTTTGCGAGATGCGTCAAACAGCCCTTCGGCCGCTAATTTTTGCTTTCGCTCTTCCAACATTTTTAGAATCGCGCCAACACCTGCCATTTCAATTTCACTGGCAATAATTTGATAATTACTGCGGGCAGGGTATGTTGTAAATCTACCTGTTATAATAACTTCCAGTCCATCTTCCAACTTAAAGTTTAACGGTGTTCCACGCCATACAATAACAGAAATCGCCGCCCCAGAATCTTTTATCGTCATATATATATGACCAGAAGTTGCACGTGTAATCTGCGATAACTCACCACGGATTTTTATGCGTGGAAACGCAGTTTCAACTACATTTTTTAATAATGCGGACGCGTCAGACACGCTAAAAATCATATCATCTTTTACAAAAGGCTCTGGTTTTTGCATACTAGTTACTCTTTGGCAAGTTGACTGTTAAAAATCTTCATTACATCCATTCCCAATGCATGTGTAAAACGCACGGCGGCATCACGCGCGTCGCGCGTAACCAGTGCAGGACGTCCCATATCATAAGGTATATCTGCTGTTTCAAACTGATATTGATCAAACGTCAAATCCAACGCACGTCCAGTCGGTACATGAACAATATAATAATGCGGCCCATACGCCCAGTTTTCATCAATATATCGCAGTTGCCAATGTTCCGGCTTATTCATAAAAGACACAAAGCTGACGCTTGACGCTTTGCAAAAACCGCAAGAATCACATAAAAACTGTTTATACCCAGTTCCTAATACTGGCGAAAAGGTTGCATACTTGACAGATTCCTGCTTGAAACTGTCGCGAAACAGCAGAATAAAATTTTTAACCTGCAACCGTTCAGCCCGTTCTAAGTTCATAGAATCAATCTGTCTTATCAAAGACTGTGTTGCATTTTCAAAATCACGTTCTTTATTTTTATTCATTTTTCAATTCCGTCAATGGCCAGCGTGGACGCGGCGCAATTGGTTCTGTTACGATATTTCCAACACGCCAGTTTTCCAGCCCAGCCCATGCAATCATCG
>JAZOUE010000111.1:0-5263 GCA_045658045.1 Candidatus Enterousia sp. | reverse complement strand
GGTAGAGCGGCTGATTTGTAATCAGTAGGTCGTTGGTTCAAGTCCGACAACCGGCACCAGAATTAAAACGCACCAAACGGTGCGTTTTTTCGTTGGATTTCTTTGCCTTGGCAAAAACGCGATATAAATATATAGGATATTATACATTGCATTTATGTTCTGTTAATTATATGATTAAATACATATTGATAAATATCAGCCCAAGGAGCAGAACATGAAAAAAATTGCAATACTTACATCAATCTTGGCATTGGCCGCATGTGGCGGCGGTTCAGGCGGCGGTGGTTCTGCCCCAATTATGCCAGATGCACCTGTGGTGCCAGATGAAACAGAAATAATTCGCAAGTTTAATTCTGTAATTACAGGGATGGTATCTATTGATAACGAAGCACTTAGAACATCTTATGTACAAGATACACTGGGGGACGGTTATTATTCCGATGTATCGGGCGGGACAATTAATCCAACCCGTTCCGCAACAACCCCAGGAAACGGAAACAATATATGCAAGTCAGAAAAAGACTGTAATGATTTGGCATTTAACAATATGAAAGATTGGCTGATTGAAAACATAGATTCTTTGGATGAAGATGCCGTCAAAAATTCCTCTGACTTGCAAAAAGCCCTGATTTTAGCCGGTTTCAAAGACAAACTGTCGGGCAACTGGGATGATATCAAAGCGTGGTTCTTTGCAAACAGAGAAGCAATTAAAAATCAAGCCCAAGATATTTATGACCAGTTAGGTAAACATGAAAAATTTAATTTGGAAGATGTCGTATTTACAATGTCTTCGGCATCACTGGGTGATGAAAACGGGGCAAAAGACCAACTGACATTTGATGTTGACAATGGCAGAATCAGTGGGGTCTATTTAAAAACATATAAATCAGACAATGGAACACTTGTCAAAGCAGATGAAGGCGATGTTCTCGCCACAAGAAATGATGATAAAAACGAATTTGCAATCCATCAAGAACGCGATGGTGAAATAATTGATAGCGTTATGGCAATTGAAACATATGGCCATAAAGTAGGATTAAGATATTCCGATTTTGGTGCATTTATAGGCAATATAACCACCATACAAGAAAATGGTGAGAAAGAAACAGGAATGTCATACGAAGGTTTTGCTGGTGGATATACTAATAAGGAAGTAGATATCGCCAAGGTATCTGAACAAATGCAGTTTTCTGGCTATGCAATTGGAACAGTCAAACCAAAAAGTAGCAATGGCGACGATCTTAGACTGAGCGGTGAAGCCACATTAATCTTTGACGGCTGTTCAGGAACCCCAACAGAAACACTAAATATGTATTTTTCTGAAAACCCAGACATAGACAGCAAATGGTATGATGTAAAAGTTGTAAAAACTGGCAATCAGGCTGATATTACTTTCACAAATGGCGATGTTATTGCAGATGATGAATATAAGTTTGCAGGCGGAAATGAATTTTCTAAGTCTGAATTTATCAGCGGCAATTATTATGGTCAAATTGATGACGATTACAACGGGCAATACGGAAAAATAGATATCAAATATTATGGCAACACCGACAAAAACAAACCGGTTGAGGCAACAGGCGTTATGCAATATGTAGAAAATGCTGGCGAAGGCGACATTCGTGCAAACATTGCATTTGGCGTTGTTAAACAATAATAGAAACAGGAGCAGAACATGAAAAAAATTGCAATACTTACATCAATCTTGGCATTGGCCGCATGTGGCGGTGGTTCAGGCGGTGGTGGTTCTGCCCCAATTATGCCAGATGCACCTGTGGTGCCAGATACACCAAGTACACCAGACGCACCTGTGACACCAGACGCACCATCTTTGGCATGGAAAACTGTTGATGAAGACTTTGGTCTGGGGATGGTTGATATTAATGCAACACGTTCTGCCAATGTAGACAAGGCAATTAAAATCGCACAATTAATTGAAGATGAAAACGCTGGATTTGAACACGATGCATCAATTGCCAGAAACGCATCTGCAAGAAAAATGAAATCTGCCGAATTAAATATAACACAAGAAGACATTGATAAAGCATACGCAACAATGCATGACATTTTTGTAAATCATAATTACAAAGATTATACAAATCATGATGTTCTGGTATCCCTGGCGTTGATTTATATGGACAAGGCAAAAATCTTGGAATTGTTGGGTAATGGCGGCAATGGCCTGGATGAAAAAATAGCCGAACTGATAGGCGGATTGAAAGATAACGACGATTTCTTTAAAGATGCCCAAGATATATATCAGGGATTTGGCAAAGAATTTGACCTTACATTAAAAAATGCACACTTTTATGATAACAGCAACGATGATGACTACTATACCTTTGTATTTGACGATGATAAATTGGTCGCATTACAAGCAAAGGATGGCGATACATATGACAAAGATAAAAACGGTTCATTTATAAAAAGGGTCGATGGATACGAATATACATTTGACTTTCAAAGTGGTGAAAATGATAGCCGATATTTTAGTGGAACCGTAGATAAATTTTATAAAGAAGAACCATCAGACGAACAATTAAAAAAAGACATAATGGCCGAAATAAGGAAAACACACAATTGGGATGAAGAAACCTTTGCCAAGATACAAGAAATTTTGGATGATGCGACACTTTATTCCATGAAAGAAACTGGCGAAGAAGAAATAGAAAACCACTTTGTTAGCAGACGTGCAGATTATGCGGATATTGTTCGTATTGAAACCGGCAGCAAAGAATTAGGCCTAAGATATTCTGACTTTGGACTGATTTATGAAATTGAAAAGTTTTATGAACAAGACGATTTGCTAGCCGGCACAAATCTAAAAACCTTTGAATATACCGAACATAATGGCCTTATTGGTGGGTACGAAGACAAGAAAGCCGTCCCAACACAAAACACCACATATACGGGTGCTTCGTATGCTGGATTGACCCGAAAAACGGCCGACAAGGATATGGGGGATGTACTGGACCTGGAACAACTGCAACCACGAAATGAATATTACAGGGGAACTGCGAAATTAACCATTGACGACAACATGGAACAAAAATTGGTTGCAGATTTTTCAGATGACGGTTGGTATGAAGTCACTGTTTCAGATCTGACATCTAATCCAAAATTTACCTTTGACGCAAAAGGTAACAAAATACACGCAGATTGGCAACCCTGCCCAGACACCCATGATGGTAAAATGGAAAATAAGAATATCAAATTCTATGGCCCAACACCAGATAACGCAACAGAAGCGGTCGGTCTGATTCAATACATTGAAGACAAGGTTAGCAGTGGTGACTGGACATTCAAAGCCGACATAACATTTGGTGGCAAACGTGATTAATTGAAAAAATTATTCATCCAGATTGCGTTAATATTTCTACCCATGTTTTCATGGGCAGAAATATTATAAGTACGACTTTACTGACTGAACAACTATGGCAAATTGTTTTCTGTTTTCTTCGTATGATTTCTTGATTTGTTTTTCTATATAAATTTGACGGGCCTGTCCATATATCGGCAACAGAATTAAAACGCACCAAACGGTGCGTTTTTTGTTTGGATTTCTTTGCTTTTTTGAATTTTGCCCCGACAGCAATTTTATTGCGGGGCGGACAGTTTTTATTTTATTCGGGGCGCGCAAATCCAACCCAATCCCGCCCCACGTCCCCAAACCACCAAAAACTGTGATGCAAAGTGTGATGCGACGATAAAACAAACCGCCCGAATGGGCGGTGTTTTTGTTTTTAAAAAGCATACTTAATTGATAACATCCCTGTATGATTTACAAAATCGGAACGTAATCTCATATCATACTTTAACTGTAAATCCACATCATTGATATTGTAAGATGCCAACAATCCAAATTCTGCCCCCAGTGGGCGTTCGTTATCTTCTATTGTCAGATTATACTTATAACCTAAAACATCTACATCTATATTATTGTCTGGTTGTATAATATCGTATTCAACCATTACATGACCACCCAACATAAAATCCCCCAGCGTACGGTCATAATTTATACCTGCAACAACACTACTAAAATCACTTTCTGATTTTTTAAGATATTCACTGTTGTGATTTATTTCTAAATTTGTATATCTGATACCAATCTCTGGACTGATACCGCTGTCTGTATTATATCCGGCCATCACAGAAGCAAATAAACCACTTACATCGCCATTATTAAAATCACTGTCTACATACTCATAGTCCGCAAAATCATATGAGGCAATCGCATTTAAATAGAATTTACTCGGTTTCCATTTTGAATATAAAAACAAACTGCTGTTATCAAATAATATATCAGATGGACTTATATCAACATCGGTATTTGAATAACTATACCCCATACCAACCAATACTGTATCAGACAACTGCAAATCCGCCCCCAGAACAACACTCAAACCATTTGTTGAATAATCATACTTACCAGACTTATTCATAGAATTAATCGATGTTGTTCCCCACACAGAAAACTTCTTTTCATCCAATTTCGCATTACCAAATACAGAATTATAAACATCAACATTATGTTGTTTTACAATATTTTTAGACACAGACAAAATCGAAACATCAACAAACTCTGATATATTATCATTGATATAACTACCTAATAAGGATTCAAAATCATAATAAGAATTAAAAAGCTTATTAAAGTCTATATTATCGGAAACCTTATTATAAAAAACTGTATCCAAATCATAAAAATAGACTTCATTTAATAAATATTGTTTTAACCAATCAGCTAAACCTACATCATCTGAGACTTGCTTATATATTTTATATTCCAAATCAGGGAAATACTTATCATTCAACAAAAAATCTTTCACCCAATCTTCTGAAACATTATTTAACACCCTATTATTAAACTGATTTTCTAAAAAAGTCGTTTCATTTACTAGAAAATCTCTCAATACATTTTCTGTAATATTTTCACTAACCCAAACTTCAAATTTATTTTTTAAATCTGCTATATTTTGTAAAACAATTTCATCATTTTCTTGACCTATTTCTTTATCAAAATTTTCAAACGTTATACCTGAATAAAACAACTCACACGGGCTATACGGTGCAATGTATTTCCCCCCCTGCCCATCTCCAAGCCACTCAGTTTGTTTTAATATCAAAGTATGTTCAAATGGCTTATAATAATAGTAAATATCAGAAATTAGTGTTAATTGGCCAGCCGATGCATACGCAGGGTTAATAATATCACGCATATCATCATATGAAACCAACGTTAAATCCACCGCATGCGAAGAAG
>JAZOUE010000110.1:0-4156 GCA_045658045.1 Candidatus Enterousia sp. | reverse complement strand
GATCCGACTTGAACCTGTTACAGAAATAGTACCAGAAATATCAGAAATTCCAGAAGTTGAAGAAATCCCCGAAATCCCACAGATTTTACAAGAAAATACAGAAGAAATTGAAACAGAAGAAGCGCCAGTTGTTCCGATTTTATCTGTATTGGCGATAAATGATGATGAAGCAGTACAGACCGAATCGGTTGAAGAAATTAGTGAACCAGAAGATGTTGTTTCAGATGATATAGAAATGATTTCTGATGTAACAGAACCTGTTGTTGATATTGTTGAATCTGTTGTTGAAGATGTTTCGCTTGAAGAAGTAACAGAAATACCCGTTGTTTCAGAAGTGGTTTCTGTTGATGATATTGCAGATGATGATACACCGGATATGCCAATGGAAAAAACATTGGAACAGTTGTTGGAAAGTATGACACCATTGCGTGAAGATGTTGTTACCAAGGAAGAAGCTGTTGCAGAATCAGAAAATACATTTGAAGATGCGGCTGCCCTGGATACATCTGATACAGATGCAACATTGGCACAACTTGCATCTGAATTTGCATTAACCGAAGATAAAATTGCCCCTGCACCACGTGCAGAAACATCTGGAAAAATTGGAAAATTAAAAAATATTTTACCATTTAAAAAAGCGAAGCGCGAAGATAATAGCCTGATGGGGGACTTGTTCGGTTGGGCGGGGGTCGCTGCAAACGATGAAGATTTTGCAATGCCTGGATTCTTTACGCCAGCAAAAAAACAAGGCGCATAAGGTTCTTTTATGGATATAGGAACAATTGTTAGATTATTAAGCAATGCTGGATATAACAAAATTGTTACAGATGGCAAATACATTTATATGGAAGACCCTTCTTGTATAATCAACGGGTTTGAAACATTTTTTAGTTATGCCTGGATTGTTATATATGTGATAACAGGAATGTTATTGGCTGGATGGGCTTTGTCCACAATATTTGGCGCCAAAGACGATATATTTTCCAATATGAAAAATCTGACAATGATGTTCGTTGTTTTATCTGTTATAAAACCTGTAATGGGTATTGTTTACGGCAAAGACTTATTTCATATTGGTTGTGGAACGGTAAAAGTTTCAATTAGTAATCTGCGCACATTATTAGATATGAGAAAAGAAGTCTTGTCACCAGAAGTTTTTAATTTATACGAAGATATTGATATAACTGATACTGGCGCGTTACCCGTCGAAGAAGTGAATTTGCCCCCTTGTCAATCGTGCTGCGAAGATTCTTGTACTGATGAGTTATAATTGTTCAGTATTTTTTGAACGATTTAATAAGCCTTTTTCCAGCATAGAATGCATTACGCCTCCAGATAGAACGAAATGGTCATATAATTCTAAACCACAGTTATTTAACATTTTTCTTAATTCTTCTGTTAATGCAACATCAACGGATGAAAACGGATTTGTTGATACAGGATGATTATGCATTAATACGATACTGCGTACTTTGTTGTTTAATGCTTTTTGCATAATTTTACCCATATATACATTTGTAGAATTGATACTACCTTCGCTGTGTAATTCATGTTCAATCAGACGTAAATCAGAATCAAGATACAGAACATGAAATTCTTCTTTTGTTTTTGCAGCCAATTCCATTCTGCAAAAGTCCACCAGTGCCTGATGATTTAAAAATATTTTGCCGTCTTTTAATTTTTTAATATGACTAAGTTTTAGCATATTACAAACCAGCTTTATCAATATCGCAGTTGAACGTCCGACGCCCTTGACAGCGATTAAATCTTCGTATTCTGCGATAATGACATAATAAACACTGCCGAAATGTTCGATAAGTTTTCTGGACAGCGGTCTGACATCACGACGCGGAATCGCATAGCTTAGCAATAATTCCAGCTGTTCATATTCAGTCAGCTTGTTGTCCAAGAATTTTTCTTTCAAGCGTTCGCGATGACCGATATAAAATTTATCGTCTGTATCTGGCATATTAAATCATTTTTTCGGTGAATATGATTGCGCCGTCTTCGGTAATTCCAATCGTGTGTTCCCATTGTGCAGACAGTCCACCATCAATTGTGCGTGCAGTCCAACCATCTTCGTCAATTTTGCATTCTGGGGAACCTGTATTTATCATTGGTTCAATTGTGAATACCAAACCTGGTACCATCTTTACCTTGTCCCAGCGTTTGTCGTAAAAGTGATATATCTGTGGGTCGTCATGCATTACCTTGCCAATACCGTGTCCAACAAAGTCTCGTGATATTGAAAAACCGTGTGGCGATACGACCGCTTCGATTGTTTTTCCAATTTCAGATAACGGAACGCCTGGTGCGCATACTGCAATCGCAGCGTTAAGTGCGTCTTGACATACCTGTACCAGTTTTCGTGCCTGACCAGATACATTGCCAATCATAAACATACGCGATGCGTCGCCATGGAATCCCTTGTATTCGGCGGTCAAATCAACATTTACAATGTCGCCATCTTTCAGTATAACATCGTCGCTGGGGATTCCATGCACAATTACATCGTTTACAGATGTGCAAATATGCTTTGGATATCCGTGATAACCCAAATCAGAAGACTTTGCCCCATTTTCTTTTAAAAACTGTGCAACCATTCTGTCAATTTCGCCTGTTGAGATGCCGGCCTTGATATAAGGTGAAATAAAATCAAAACAGCGCGCAACAACATCGCCTGCGGCGCGTAATCTTTTAAAATCTTTTGGTGCATATACAGATGCCAACATTGTATTTAGTTCCTTCGTTTAATAGATAATTTTGCGGCACGCAATGACAGTTTTAATGCAAAGTCACGCAGTAAAATTTCTGTCGGCATACCAGTTGTTCTTAACTGTCTTTCCAGTTCGTTTAATCGAATTAATACATTTGAAATTTCAGATTCTGGCCATATTTTCATTGCGCGTTTAAATTTATCTTCAACCTTCCAAAACAGGCGTGGCAGTTGACCGTTTACAACAGCGTTTTGTAATTTTTTAAAATGCATTATCAGCATACGAACCAGCATATTAGATTCTTTGTTATCATAAAACAGTCTGTCCAGTGCGCGCATTGTCTGCTGAATATGTCCCGCAGTTAAAGAATACAGAAAGTCGTCCATATCAGCTGCCCCCGTATCAGGCAGGCATTTTTCAACATCGCTAAGTTCAACGATGCGTTTGTCATCAACATACAGTGCAATTTTTGCCAAAAATCCACGTGTAATACCGCGGTCGCCCCCCAGATGTGCAACCATATATTCCATTGCATCTGGTGTTATTTGATGAATTCCTGCGGATGCAGACAGTTCGTTGCGTATCAGTGTTGTTAATGTTTTTGCGTCATCAGAAAAACAAGCCAGCGCCGCTAAATCATCTGCAGCTTCAAATAAAGAACGCAGGCCACCACCTGTTCGTAAATCGCCAGCTGTTATAATAACTGTTGCGCACAGACCAGAATAAGTTACCAAATCAGTAATAAGTTTTGCGTCGCTGTCGCCAGCGTGTGAAATTAATACCAGTTTTTTGTCGCCAAACATTGACGGGCTGCACGCCTCAGCGAACAGGGCGTCTTGCTTTTCTCGTAATTCGTCAGAATCCAGTGCAAACAAACAATCCTTGGCAATGCCCAGTTTTTCAATCGCCATATCGCTGTATTCATCAACCAAGCCTGCGTCTTGACCATAAATCAAGACAGCTTTGATTTTTTCAATTCCGTTTTTAAAATCTGCGTCACGCCATTTCATTATTTAATTGTATCTTTGTGTTCGTATTTATATGTTTCTGCGATAACACGAGTGCTGATTCTTTCAGACAATGTGCGAATAACATTTTTAACAGAATTATTATAAGACGCATTTGATGCGACCAAGTATGACACAAACGCATACGATTCGGCTGCGTTTTCAGAACCGGACGCAATCTTTTTACCATTATGTGTCAGTGTATATTTTGCAGACAAAGATACTTCCTGCCATTCTGCGTCACCTGTTTGTGCCAATGCCTTGTACCTAGTAGTCGGGTCACGCAGTTGTACAGACAGTGTATATTTTGCATCTGGGCCATATTGGTTACCGAATTCTGTCCACAGTGCATTACGCAACTCAATACCATTTATTCCATTGATTGGTGCGACATATATATCAGTTGTTTGACCTGTGAACATTGGCTGAAAG
>JAZOUE010000109.1:0-3477 GCA_045658045.1 Candidatus Enterousia sp. | reverse complement strand
TAAAAAAATGTGAAAAAAGTAAGAAAGGTTGGATCGCGGCTACGGTTGTTGGATCTGCTGGTGTTGTTGCAACTGGTGTTGCTGCTGGTGTTCAGGGTGCGATGATAAGCAAAAAGCAGAAAGAATTGTCGGGATATGACGAAGCTATAACAACAAAACAAACTACATTAAACGAACTGCGTGAAAAATAAGGTGTTGAAAATGAAGAAGATATTTGCATGTTGTATGTCGATTGTTCCAGTAGTTGCATCTGCTGATTATTTAGATAATAAAATTACAGAATTGACAGCACAAAAATTAGATAAAATTGCGACACTGGAAGAGTGTCAGAAAAAGCAGGGTAATTTGAAAATCGCTGGTATTACAACATTGGGTATCAGTACAATTGGTATTGCTGCAAACATTGGTGAAGCAGTTCATTTAAAAAATTTGGATACTAATATAGCAACTAAAAAATCAACAATTGCGGATTTAGATGCACAAATTGCTGCTGAAGATACATGTGGAAAACGAGATACTTGCGATGAAGGGCTGCGTGAAAGTGCGATGACGAATTTATATGCAAGTTCTGTTATATGTATCGATGGACAATGGAAGGCAGAATGGTGTCTTAATTCCAATTCTGGTACAGAAGAAACATGTAAATCACAGGGACAAGCTGTTAAGTATTATACAGGATGTCAACCTGAGTCTGGTGAAGTTATTAAAGAAGCGCCTAAAGACGATAATGAATCTGCTAAGGTAAAAAAGCCTGAGGGTGATAAAGAAGCGCCTAAAGACGATAATGAATCTGCTAAGGTAAAAAAGCCTGAAGGTGATAAAGAAACGCCTAAAGTCGTTGGTGAACCGGTTGTGGATGAAAAGTCTGGCGGTGATAACGGTCAAGGTAGCAGAAAGTATCATGAATTGTGCTCGGCTGCTGAAACTGCCGAAATTCCATTGGCACAAGAATCGTGGTGGTTTGTTGACAAGTGTGTCGCAAAGAGCTGTAAAAGTGATGCTTATTTAACTGTCAAGGAAATAAATGGTGTGAATAATTCGCAGGGCAAATGTCAAGCTAAATGTGAAGGCGGAACTGTGATTGATTGGACTGTGGGTGGTGAATCTGCGGGCAAGGCGTGTATTATAAATAAGAAGCCAGCTGCAGTATCAGAAGGTGCTAAAGACAACGATAAAAATGAAAAAGCTGAAACACCAAAAGATGCTTCCGAAGGTGATAATAAAACAACACCTAAGGCACCAGAAACCCCTAAGGGACCAGTGACTCCGAAGACGCCAGTAAATTGTGAACGCAGTGTGTTCATTTGGGAGGCTTCGATGGCAAATGGTAGTTGTTATGAAGAATGTGAACGCATAGCAAAAACGAACAATTGTAAACTTGTAGAGGCTGTATACGATAAGTATAGTTATAAAGGTTGTATCTGTAATCCAACTGCGGAAGATAAAACAAATAGAGTTTATACAGATCCATCTGGGAAGCCAATGTATAGTTATAAAAAATGTCCTGAAAATAAGATTGATTGGTCTTATCTACGCGATTCAGAAAATCACACTGATTCTCAATGTGAAAGCAATTGTTATAACTATTCTAAAGCGTTAAATTGTGAGGTAGTAGAGTATGTTAGATATGGTCATGAATGTTGGTGTAATACAACAAAAACAGCCGAGGATCTTATGCCATCGTGTAAAGAATTTACACTAAAGAACTCGTCAGACTGTGAGGCTGTTTGTAGAGAAGAGGCTGAAGTCAGGAAATGTAAAATAGAAACAGCTGTAAATAAACAAGCTGGTCTAGGAAGGGTTGAAGGAAAAGGACCACAAGTACCTTATTATAAATGTTTTTGTAACGAAGGTATTAAATAATTTCTTAAATTTTGATAGTAAAGGCGCGATTTTTTCGCGCCTTTTTTGTTGACTTTTGTTGGGGGGTGATATAAAATACGCCCTGCGTACACCTATGTATGCGGCCATTTGGCGAAAATGATAAACTAAGCTAAAAGGAAAAATATTATGATTGAAAAAAACTGGATGACTTTGATTAAACCAAAAAAGCTGACAATCAAAGCAGATGAACATAATCCAAATATCGCAACACTTATCGCTGAACCATTGGAAAAAGAGTTTGGTTTGACATTGGGTACCGCATTACGTCGTGTGCTGTTGTCTTCTTTGCAGGGTTGTGCACCTATTTCAGTAAAAATTGATGGTGTACAACATGAATTCTCCAGCATTTCTGGTGTTCGTGAAGATGTTACAGATATTATCTTGAACTTGAAAAGTGTTTATTTCAAGGCCCTGACCGAAGGTCAACACAAAGCTTATTTAAAAGTCAAAGGCCCAGCAGTTGTTACAGCAGGTATGATTGAAACAGCTGGTGGTGTCGAAGTTATGAACAAAGATGCAGAAATTTGCACATTGGACAAGGGTGCAAATCTGGATATGGAAATCACATTGGGCACAGGTCGTGGATACGTTCCTGCATCACAACACGCAGATGGTTTGCCATTGGGTGTAATGCCTGTTGATTCTATCTTCTCGCCAATCTTGAATGTTGCAACAGAAGTTTTGCCAACACGCGTTGGTCAATCAACAGACTATGACAAATTGGAATTGACTGTTAAAACAAACGGTTCTGTTTCTCCAGAAGATGCAATCGCATATGCTGCACGTATTTTGACAGACCAATTGGTTGTCTTTATCAATTTCGAAGATCCTGCACAAATCAGTTCTGCAAATGATGAAGAAGCGGCAAAAGATGCATTACCATTTGATCCAAAATTGTTAAAGCATGTTGATGAACTGGAATTGTCTGTTCGTGCAAACAACTGCTTGAAGAACGATAAAATTAACTGGTTGGGCGAATTGGTTCAAAAGACCGAAGCAGATATGTTGAAAACACCAAACTTTGGCCGCAAATCTTTGAACGAAATCAAAGTTCAATTGGAAGCCATGGGATTGGGATTGGGTATGGAAGTACCAGGTTGGCCACCAGAAAATATTGCAGAATTGGCCAAGAAATACGAAGACCCTTATAAATAATTTTCGGGCAATGCCCGGAAATTATTTATAACCGGGCACCGAGAATTTGTTTGTCGGTCTTGTTCGGGAACAATGTATTAATTTCTTGCAATTGCGGGGAATTTGTATAAAATAAAACAGAATTTTAATCCCACAATACTGAATTATCGGGTTGTGGTGTCTCAAAAAAATCCCGCCCAGTGGGGCAGGGCAGAAACAAAAGGAGTAATCGATGAGACATATGAAAGCAGGTCGTACATTTAATCGCGACACTAATGCACGCAAAGCCTTGTTTGTTGGTTTGGCGAAAAACTTGATTGAAAAAGAACAGATTAAAACTACTTTGCCAAAGGCAAAAGATTTACGCAGTGTCGTTGAAAAACTGATTACTCGCGCCAAGGTTGATACTGTTGCAAACCGTCGTTTGACAGCATCTGAATTGGGTAATTCTTCTGCTGC
>JAZOUE010000108.1:0-3758 GCA_045658045.1 Candidatus Enterousia sp. | reverse complement strand
CTTTTCATATGGGGAAAATAAAACTTTGTGAAAATATCACACAAGAACAAGCACTGGAATTAGTTCATGTATTATCAGAAAGAAAACAAGACAAACAGTCATGCGCAAATGATATTATCTTTTCATACAGCACACAACATTGGTTGCATAATGACATAAAATTAAAACAACCAACGACAAGTGAATTATCCATAGATATTCGCCTAAAGAAAATGAAATGTTGCAACAAAAGAAAAGTAAAAAACAGCCGTGACGAATCTGCGCACTGTGCAAAAAATATTCAATGCGGTCTATGCAAAGATAAAAATATTCGTGAAACAATTGGTGTATTGCTATTTCCAGATTTATATAAAAAACGTTAAAAAACACCGGCAAATGCCGGGATTTTTTTATCTTCTGGGGCCACCCATCGGACCACGCATCATTTGATTATTAGGATTCGATTTCAACGAACCCATACGCCCTGTAATAATTTTATCACCCATTTTTATTTCGTCTGAAATAATTTCTGTTTCTGTGGCTGTAACCAAGCCCTTGGTATATGGAATCATAATCATTTCATTATCACGTAATATCGCCAAATGCGTTGCAGGCGTCGCACCATTTGCGTCTTCGGTAATATGATCAAAATTACGCACCAAGAATGCAGAGTTTGACGTCTTCCATACATTATCACGTTCTGCAATGATAATAGTTACAAATGCAGTCATCCCAGGCATTAAACGCAAGTCTTTGTTATCAACATTTATAACAACTGTATAAACGACAACATTTGAAGTTGTTGTTGGTGACAGACGAATTTGACGAACAATACCTTGGAATGTTTCTGTTGGATACGCATCAACTGTGAAAGATACAGTTTGGCCTTCTTTGATTACACCAATATCCGCTTCGGATACAGATGTTTCGATTTGCATTTTTGTTAAATCTTCGGCAATTTCAAACAAGTCTGGTGTTTGGAAAGATGCTGCAACAGTCTGGCCAACATCAACCTTGCGCGAGATTACAGTTCCATCAACAGGTGATGCAATTTTCGCATATCCCAAATTTGTTACTGCGCGTTCATACTGTGACTGCATACGATTTACAGATTGTTCTGACTGTTCGTACTGTGTTTGGGATTGTTCCATTTCTGCGCGTGAAATCATATCGCCTTCGAACAACATTTTATTTCTTTCGTATTCATTTTTTGCAAAATTACGTTGTGAAATCGCACTATCCAAAGATGCCTTGGCTTCGTCCACAGACGCCTGCAAAACAGACGGTTCAATCGTCAGCAACAAATCGCCTTTTTTAACCTTGGAATTAAAATCAACATACAGATTATCAATTGTACCAGATACCTGCGAACCAATATTAACTGTATTTACAGGACGAATTTCGCCAGTCGCACTGACCACCTGGCGCATATCACCGTATGTAATATTTATTGTTGCAAAACCTTGCTTTTTATCATCTTTGCCACCAAAGATTAACAATGCACCAATACCAACAGCGGCGATTAATAATACCCACCATTTTTTACGCCATATAAAACGAAATACGCGACCAAAAAAAGATGGACGTTTTTGATTTGGTGTTTGTGGTGTTTTTTTATTATTCTTGGCCATTGTTGTTTTCTCCCTCTAGTTCTGCCTTGATTTCGCCAACAGCCAATGCAACGGCTGCGCGTTTTGTGAACAAGTCATATTTTGCAGAATTGTTTTGTTGTTCTGCGTTCAACAGTTCTGATTGCGCGGTCTGCCAGTCCAGCATAGTCGCACGACCAACCTTGTACATACCGGCGGTAACGCGTTCGCTTTCCGTTGCAGATTTTAACAAAGTTTCTGTTTGCTTTAATACTGTTTGCGCTGTTTTATAATTTTGATACGCCGTAAAGATATCCAATGTTGCATTATCTTGGGTACTGCGTTCTTGTTCAACTGCGCGTTCGTAATTTACAGCAGCTGCACGTGCATTATACAGATTTGCAAAACCTGCAAACAATGGCATTGATGCGCGGACACCAATACTGCCACTGATGTTATCTGTACCTGCGCCATATGTTTCAGTTGGCGTATCATTCCATGATGCAGATGCAGACGCAGAAATAGATGGCAAGTTACTTAAGAACACGCTGTTTCTTCTGTGCCATGCAGCGTCTTTGTTTGCAGTCGCGCGCAACAAATCAGGTCTGGTCTTTTGCGCCTGTTCAAACAATTCTTCCAAAGATTTTGTTTCTGATATACTGGCAATTTCGGCCGGCATATCTGCGATTTTTATATCTTGGTCGGCAGAAAAAGATAATTTTGCAAGTAGCGAACCCTTGGTAATTTCACGATTATTTTTTGCGCGCTCTAAATCCAAATCACGACTGGCCAATGTTGTATCTGCCTTTAACACATCAGCACGTGCAACAGAACCGGCCTTGAATTTCTTTTGTGCAGTATCACGTGCAGTCTGGGCAACATCGCGCAACATTTGCGCAGACTTAACATCTGCATTTGCGTTCAACAACGCATAATAAGAACCAATTAAACCATAAATATAATTCTGAACACTTTCGTCATAATCAAAACCAGCCGCACGCCATGACGCAGCCGCCTGATTTAAATCAGCCAATCTTTTACCAAAATCAAATATCAAATAAGACGCAGACAATGATGCACCATACGACCAATCGCCCCATTGTTCATTACGATATGGCAAATTCGCATTTGCACCAACACTAAGACTGGGTAAATATTTTGCATAACTGGCATTCTTGGAAAATCGCGCCGATTCGTATGCCAAATAAGATGCCGTTGTTTGTGGATTTCTGCACAATCCCAAATCGATAATCTGTTGCAAGGTCAATTCTTGGTCTGGAACATCCATACGCGTTGCACAATCTGTAATCTGTGCAAATGCAGAAAACGGCACTAAAAACAGTGATAAAAAGGTTAATTTTCTCATGTACATTCTCTCTGAATCAAATTTATTTTATATAGTAAACATTTTTCTGTTGAATTACAAATATTTTTTGCGTAATATAGGTTCGCTGGTTCAGGCCTGGTGGCAGAGTGGTTATGCAGAGGACTGCAAATCCTTCTATGCCGGTTCGATTCCGACCCAGGCCTCCAAATAAAATACCCCTTGGCGGGTATTTTTATTTTAAAAATCATAATGTATAGAGCTGGCACAATACGAAAAATTATTTGAAAACAACTTTCATATATGCTAAATTTATCAATGAATCCATAGCGATGTGGGTTTGGGCTGTAGCAAGCCCATAACAAGTACGGTGCAGTATCGCATCGTGAAATATATTGCAGATGTATTCTGCACCGTTATGCTGCGACCTGTATGGTTGGGCAGCCGCATGTTCGTAAGACTGCGGAATCATTACTTGTTATGATTTGCTAACTGCCCGACCACTTTTTTAAGTGGTCTTGTTTTTTACCAAAGGAAAAATCTATGGAACAAATAATAACGGGGCGCGACATTGAAAAATTCAGACGAGAACATAATCTGCATATCTTTGTTATGTGTAATGTTTTGGGAATTGTAACAGAACTGGAATACCATAAAATTATCACAAGAAGAAAACGGTTAAGCATATTTCAACAAATTTCTTTTATTGAATTTAAATCTACTTTTCGTAAATAAAAACACCACTTGCGGGTGTTTTTTTTAATGTGTATGATATGCATTATGATAATAAGTTTAAGTCTGACTGATTTTAGAAATCATACTGCATGTCGCATAAATACATCTGGGCGACATAATGTTATTATTAC
>JAZOUE010000107.1:0-2709 GCA_045658045.1 Candidatus Enterousia sp. | reverse complement strand
GGTGATTAGGTAACGCAGGTATTCTTCGGCCCTGTCTTTGCGTCCGACTTGTAACAATGCCAACGCCATTTTACCGTATTTTGTATTTGCCAGTTCTGTTAAGTCTGCGTCTGTGGCCTCGCTCTCAAAGAATTCATATTTTGGTTGTTGCCCCAGCATTGTTGCAGATAACGCGCCATAGAACGCCATTGGATATGTCGCAGCAATGCGCCAGTATCTTTTTGCGTTTTCTGTATCGCCCTTGAAATCAGCCGCGCGACCGGCCCAGAAAGCAGCCTCAGTCTTGCGAGCATTGTTTATCTGGGGTAATTCCAAGATACGACTGAAATATTTTTGTGATTCAATATAGTTTTCTTCCTTGAAATACAATAAACCCATTGACCACAGACCGTATTCAGAGCGTGCATCAGATGCGACAAATCCCCATTTTTTTGCCAGCTCCATTTCGCCATTTGTATAATACAGGTATGATAATCTGCCGGACAGACGACCATAGTCAGATTCTGTCAGATTCTTTTTGAAAGATTTGTCTTCCAGTATTTGTCGCGCAATCTTGGTAGAACCTGTGCGTATTGCGCGTTTAAATTCATTAATTTTTTTATCTGTTTTGCCTGTATATTTTTTTTCTGTCCATGTTTCAGATTGTGCAGTTTCGATTGATTCAGAACCACTAATCATATTTGGTGTTTTGGACTTGCGTACATTTGCTTTTTTTATATTTGCCAACTTTTCCATACGTTTTGCGCCAGGCATATCATAGTATTTTGTCATCCATTGTGCGATTTCTGCACCACGCGTATGATATGTCTTAGATATATATCTTTGATATAAAACTTCGTTCATTAACAATTGGTCTGCGATTTGAGATTGCACATTTATTGCAGGTGTGATTTTTTCGTTATCTTGCAACAGGAAAACTTGCTTATACAAACCCGCATCAATATCAGATAAAATTTGTGGCAAATCCGCCGCCATTGCGATTGGCGACAAGAAAAGAACTGATAAAAATGCCAAGATTTTTTTCATAATTTATCAGAACAGCGAATTTTTTGGCAATTTACATACAATTGCATCATCTTCATCTTCTGGTATTTTATCGATAATCTTTTTAAAGTCAGATATGCGTGAAAACTTGCGATATACAGAAACAAATCGTACGAACGCAATCGGGTCCAGATTCAGCAAAGAATCAGACACCATCTGTCCAACTTGTGCGCTGCTTACTGTATCGTCTGCGGTTTCTGTTTCAAGACGACGATGGATTGAAGTAACCAGTTTTTCAATTTGTTCATCGCCTACATCGCGATTTCTGCATGCCAGTTTAATACTGCGACGCAGTTTTTCACGGTCAAAAGCCTCTAACTTGCCGCTGTTTTTGCGAACCATCAAGTCGCGCATTTGAATACGTTCAACAGTTGTGAATTTTGCGCCACACTGTTCGCACACACGGCGACGACGAATAATTGCGTCTTCGGTATCTGGGCGCGAATCTGTGACACGACTGTCAGTAGAATTACAATATGGACATCTCATAGTGATACATAGGTTAGCAATCAAATCCATACTTGGCAAGTATATTTTAAGCAACGAAAAATAGTGATTTTTATAAAAATCAAGTGGTTTATTTGAAAAAAATTCATGAAACATAAAATTTTATACCTAGAAATATGGTAAAATATGCGTACAGGGACAGTTGGAGAGATGAACAAATACCTTAATCAGATTTTATTAGGTGATTGTCTGGAAATAATGCGTGGCATTCCAGACGCGTCTGTTGATGCGGTATTTGCGGATCCGCCATATAATTTACAATTGGGTGCAAAAACATTATACAGACCCGAAGATCAAACAGCTGCTCGTGCGGTGCGTGATTCGTGGGATTCTTTTGAATCGAACGCCGAATATGATGAATTTACCCGTGCCTGGCTGGCAGAATGCAAACGCGTGTTAAAGCCAAATGGTGCCATGTGGACAATTGGCAGTTATCATAACATTTTCCGCGTTGGCAGTATTTTGCAAGATATGGGATTTTGGATTTTAAATGATGTTGTTTGGGTCAAGACAAACCCAATGCCGAACTTTCGTGGTACACGATTTACCAACGCGCACGAAACATTGATTTGGGCAACGCCTACCAAGACAGGAAAATATACCTTTAATTATGAAACAATGAAGAAATTAAACGGTGGCAAGCAAATGCGTTCAGATTGGGATTTGAATATCTGTCTGGGTGAAGAGCGTGTCAAGGACAGTGATGGTAAAAGCCTGCACAACACGCAAAAGCCACTGGATTTATTGCATCGTGTAATATTGGCATCAACCAAACCAGGCGATATTATTTTGGATCCATTTATGGGGTCTGGTACGACGGCTGCGGCGGCAATTGAATTAGGGCGTCAGTTTATTGGCATTGAACGCGAAGAAAGTTATGTTTCTGCGGCACGTGCCAGAATTGCAAATGTATCGCCGATTGACTTGTCAGATATCGAAGTGTCAAAGCCAAAACGTGACGAAGTCCGTGTTGCATTCCGCGAATTAATAGATGCCGGTTTATTATTTGTCGGTCAAACATTGGTCAGCCCACGTGGCGAACGCGTAATGATAACGCATGACGGGCAATTAACGCATCAATTGTATGGCAAGGCGTCAATTCACGTTATGGCGGCAAAATTACAGCGCAGTGTTAGCTTTAACGGATGGGATTATTGG
>JAZOUE010000106.1:0-2044 GCA_045658045.1 Candidatus Enterousia sp. | reverse complement strand
TGATGAAAGGGAAAACTTTTACATCGTGGAAAAAAGTTTCGCTAGCCTGCAAGGACAAAGTGATAAACACTTTTCAGATATGCGTCAAAAAACGTACATGTCTGTTTCGTTGCCTTTCACATCAAGGCGGGGTGACATTCCAGCGACACAATAAAACGCTTTGTTGTGTCCAAACTAAGAACGCAGGGGATATCTGGACTGGTAACTTGGTCGGTATCGTGGTGACGGTCCGGGGTATCCGATTTCAAAACAAAAAGTGGGGGATTTTGTTATGATTCTGGCGGATATTTCAAAAATAGATTTTGGACAATGTCATACTTTTGCTGATTTTGCGCGCGATAAATTACCAATGCCAGGCGAAAAAAAGAGACTGGATGAAATTCTGAATAAAGAAATTTTGATTGTCGATTACAGAATTACAAACTCAAAAAAAAGACAAGATGGAAAATGCCTGCAATTGCAATTCGTTATGAATGGTCAGGTATGTGTCCTGTTTACAGGGTCTGCGGTGCTGATTGACCAAATGCAAAGTGTTAATGAAAAACTGCCTTTCCGTACTACTGTGGTAAAAATTGATAGATATTATTCTTTCTCGTAAAGCTTAGTCGTTTGTTATGAAAACTTATAAAAATCTGTGGGATGAATTTATTTCCCGTGAAAATTTCGATGTGGCTGTAAAAAAAGCAGTTAAAAGCAAAAAAAATAAAAAACAAACTAAGTTCTTTCTGGAACATAAAGATGAACTGCTAGAAAAACTGCGCGAAGATTTGCAAAATGATAGATATAAAAATTCGAAATATAGAATCTTTTATGTGTTTGAACCAAAAAAACGCGAAATATATGAGTTACCTCTGTATCCAGATCATATCGTGCATCATGCACTGATAAATGTGCTGGGGCCAATATGGCAAAAAAGATTTATCAAAGATTCTTATGCTTGTATCCCAGGACGCGGAATCCACAGCGCTGCTCAGCGGGCAATGCTGTTCGTCAGAAAAAATAAATATGTCTTGCAATGCGATGTTAGAAAGTTCTATCCCAGTATCGACCATAATATTATGATGGATATCATCGCCAGAAAAATCCATGACAGAAAAATCTTGCGACTGTTAAAGAAAATCGTGTTCTCGTTGCCAGGTGGTAAAAATTTGCCAATCGGAAACTTGACCAGCCAATGGATGGGAAATCTGTATCTGACAGAACTGGATTTGTTCGTTAAGCATCAGTTAAAATGTGCAAATTATCTGCGGTACAGTGATGATTTTTGTATATTTCATAATGATAAAAATTTCTTGAATGCAATAAAGTCTGATGTGCAACGGTTTGTTGAAAATAATTTAAATCTGAAACTGTCCAAGGCCATCGTAAAGCAATCTGATGGTATGACATTCGTCGGATTCAGATTGTTTAAAAATTTTATACTGTTGCGTCAGCGTACAGTAAAAAAAATCAAAAAAAGAATGCGTTTCTTTGTTGACAGAAATATTTGCTCAGAACATGTGCGGGCTTCGATTGCTTCTATGATGGGATTGATGCGGTGGGCCAAGACTTTTAATTTACGAAAAAAAACTAAAATGACACAGGCTGATGATTTTGTTTGAGGGATTCTTGCAAGTTGTGAAAATACATGCTATTATTTGCCTGATAAAGGATTTTAATTATGCAAAATGAACTGTTACAAGAACTGGAAGCGCGTGGCTTTATAAATCAAGCGTCAAATATGGATGCGTTAAATGACGCATTAAATAATGGAAAAATTACTGCGTATTGGGGAACTGATCCAACCGGTGATTCTCTGCATGTTGGACATTTGGCGTCTTTGATGCTGATGCGTTGGTTCCAAAAATATGGTCATCGCCCAATTACATTGGTCGGTGGCGCAACAGGGCGTATTGGTGACCCATCTGGTCGCGACAAGGGACGCCCAATGATGACAGATGAACAGATTGAAAAAAACTGTGCGGGTTTGCGTAAATCAATATCTAAATTTATCAATTTTGACGATAATCAGGCAATTATGGTTGATAACTATGACTGGATGAAA
>JAZOUE010000105.1:0-2064 GCA_045658045.1 Candidatus Enterousia sp. | reverse complement strand
GTCAGGACTTGATTCAAGGCAATCATAATTTCTTTGATGTTTTTTTGCATGTGTTTTCCCTCCTTTCGGGCGTTTGTTGTTTTTTATCTTTTTTAATTGTACATACCAAAGTATTTACAAATTTATCAGATAAAAATTTTTGTTTTTCTGTTTTTTCCTTAAAAACCGCCAATTCTGCAGATTTCTAAGGTTTTTATTTCTTTTTCCCTTGTCTATACAAATATCTTAGAACAAAAACGAATCGCAGGTCAAGCATAAAATTAAATTATTTTCATTTTATTTTAATTTTTTTGATTTTTATTACAAAAACCATAAAATACCATAAAAAAACTATGATTTGTCATTGACAACCATAAAATACCGTGCTACATTCGTCTTGAAGCACAGAAACAACGCCGCACAACGGCCAGAAAAAAACAGGAAAATTCATAAATGTCATTGTTTCTCTCATCTTATGAAAATCGTTTGGATACCAAGGGTCGTATCTCGGTTCCGGCGTCTTTCCGTGCTTCGGTCAATAACGAAAAATTTGCGGGCGTGGTTTTATTCCGTTCTTTTACAAACAACTGTATCGAAGGGATGTCAATGTCCCGCATGGAACAAATGGCGGCCGCAACAGATAAGATGGGACTGTTTGACAGCGAACTGGACGATTTAACCGCAATGCTGTTCGCAGATGCACGTCAATTGGCGTTCGATGTCACAGGTCGTATTGTTATACCGGCCGACCTGTTAAAACACGCTGGAATTACAGACCGCGCTGTATTCGTTGGTCGCGGAAACAGTTTTCAAATCTGGAACCCAGATGCATTCCACGCAGTTCAGGAAAAATCATTACAAAACCTGCGTAAATCACGCCCTAATTTAAAAATAGCTGAATAAAAAATAAAAAACGCCCGATTGGGCGGTGTTTTATTATTTTGTTTCTTGCAGTATTTGTTTATTAAAAAACACATCTGGCGTTATATCAAAAATCCTTGCGTATTGAATCAGCATAAATATAGGAACACGATTTTTACCGTTCTCGTATTTCTGAACCTGTTGAAACGTTACCCCTAATCGCACAGCAATATCTTGTTGAGAAAAATGTATTTTTTCACGTTCTTTGCGTAAAAAAAGTCCCAAAAGCCTGTAATATTCTTGTTGACTTTCCATAATACCCCCTTGACAGTTTTATAAGAAAAACCACCGATAAAATCAGGTGGTTGGAGTATAAGCACAATCATTACGAATTGCGTGTTTTATTCAATATATTCAACACACTCCAACCATTGGTTGGAGTTTTTAATGTCACTCATGACACGTAATGAAGAGGTGCTTATTCCCCATCTCAGACAAATATCTGCGACGTAATAATTTTACATTGTTTATATTTATTTGCAAGAAAAAACCGCCCGATTGGGCGTTGTTTTATTCTTTGGTTTCTTGCAACTTGGCGCGAATATCAGATAACGCCTTGGCGCGTTCCTCTATCAAACCGTTCAGGTTTGCCTTGGTCAAATCCGCAGCGTATTTAATAGAATTCGCAAATGCCAGCGCATCACTGTTTCCATGCGTTTTGAACGCAAAACCACGCAACCCCAAGAAAGTCGCACCCGCGTATGAGCGTGGGTCAATCTTGTGCTTTAATCTTTTAAATACATGAACCAAGAAAAACGCACCAATTATCGCCAATACAGATTTCTTAAAGTTTTCAACAATAACGCGTTTAATCAGTTTCGCAGTACCTTCGACCGTTTTTAACACAATATTACCAGTAAACCCGTCTGTAACAACAACTTGAACACGGCCAGCACTGATGTCGTTTGCCTCTACAAAACCGATGTATTCATATGGCAAAGCGTCTTTGTTTTCTGTTAAAACCTTGTTCAAGTGAACCAACGTTTCATTACCCTTGGTTTCTTCGGAACCAATGTTCAAGACGCCCAATTTTGGTTTTGGCATACGGCCTACAACCTCGGCATAAACGCTGCCCAGAACAGCAAAGTCGAACAAAACATTTTCATCACATTGAACATTTGCACCCAAATCAAGCACAACCACACGACTGTCGCCGGCACCCGA
>JAZOUE010000104.1:0-4931 GCA_045658045.1 Candidatus Enterousia sp. | reverse complement strand
CATGGCTACGATCCGACTTAGCGTTCGATCATGTACATATACGCATTTCCCAAAATATCATCATCGACCTCGCTTAGGTCTGCGTTATTAAAATCTTTTAACAAATTACGGATCATTTTATTACGTTGATCTGTTGGGCCTAAAATTGCCTGGGAATTAAAATCAACAGTAAAGATATCATGCAATTTTGCGTCGTTTGCATCTTCGATTTGTTGCAACGCCACATTTAATATTTCGCCAATATTGTCTGCCGACTGCTGAGCATAAACATCATAAAAACTGGCCCCATCCGGCATCACAAAACGCGCATTTTTCAGACGCATATCAATGCGCTCTTTGTCATCGCCATAGCGTTCAATCAACTTCGCACGTTCTACACGATGCATATCGGACATATATTTATAGAACAACAGCGCCAAAACATAATCTTTGAACACGCCGCCATCAACCGTACCCCGTGCAGAGTCGGCCGCCGCCCACAATAATTTATTCAAGTCATCCTGTGTAATTTTAGCCATTTATAGCCCCTTTTAGTATTTGATTTATAAAACTGGTATTTGTTTTTTGCAATTCCGCAATCAATGCCGCCCTGCGACAATATACATCGTACAGCCCCGACAGCAAAACTTGTTTATTCTTTGGAATCAGCGGAATTTCCAGCTCTGACAACTGCCTAACGGTCAAAGCAGGAACCGTCATAGTTTCTTGCTTGGCCAATATTTGTCGTTGCCCGATTTCTGAATTTATATACAAAGCCAGGAATTCCGGTGTTACAACAGCATCTGAGCACAAAGTAACAACAAACACACCGCTGGTTGTTATTGCTTCACCCCCCCCATCGAACACACATGCCGCAAACGTACCGCGATTTGTTACCAAAACAGAATTTTCAGGAACCCTGCGCGCCGTGGCCAGCGCAGCCGACTTAACTTTAACACAATCTGCAAAATTCTTAGAAACAATGTTACGAGGCAACACAACCGGCAGGTCGCCGTTCGCATCATCAACAATAGCCCCGCGAAAGGCGTATCCTGACTTTATTTCAGCAAAATCACATAATTTTTTATATTTCATGATTTGATTCTGAAATAAATCACAACAAATGTCAAGTAAAAACTACAATAGCCACCTACTACAAAATCACACCAGCTCCTCCACGCCGATTGCGAATAGGTATTGCCATAGAGCGTCATAGAATTTTGGTTGGCGGGTGGCGTCTGATGCGTCGCCGCGCGGGACGAATATTACAAAACCTTCACGGGCGCGGGTCAGCAGCACACGATATGCATTCTTAAGATAACGTCGCTTGTCTTCTTGGTTTATGGACAACCAGCGCGAGCCGCTTGGTTTGAAATATTCAAATTTACCATCAACATATCTGTAATCTGCGTCCCAGCCGACAACCGCATAATCTATTTCCAGGCCCTGGATATCAAATTCACTGGCCGCTTCTTCCATAAAGTATGACGACTTGATATCATCACGTTCACCCAGGAACCACTTTTCCGGCTTGCACTTACTTTCTATCCAAATACCATCTGCGCGTAATCTGCGGCCATTCGAACTGGCAATCAGGCCATGACGCAACGTCTTGCCCGCAGTCTGTTCACGCACCCATTGTTTGGCACGCGCCAAATCACGCGTCATATAAATTGGATAGACTTCTGACAATCGTTTATATTTTTCCGCGGCGGCGTTGGCATCGTTATCCAGCAAAGAATCCACAAAGCCCGCGACATCAGATGTTCTGTGTGCACGCAATGATACAGACAGGTGCAGTTCTTTAATCGTTTCGCATTTCAGCCCATCGGTTAGTTCCGCAAACGATTGGTCGCCCAGGTATTCACTGGCAGTTATATCGCCAGACACGTAAACATTCCAATCTGGGAAAGAACGCTTTAATGATGCAAACCATTCTTGGATACCGGCTTCGCCAGTGTTAATGTCCTGACCACCACCAACAAGGCACACAATCACGGCCCAATCTTGGTGTCGGTTCATATAGTCAATTAACAACTCTGGCTCGCTCATAGCCAAGAAGTGGGCACGCTGTTCATCAGTTAGACGGTTAAGAATCGCCCCTTTCTTCTTTTGCATAAAGTCTGATAACATACGTTGGTTCCATGCACGCTGTGCTTCGTCAAATATGACAACATTTTCAGTTGGAACGTCTGCCTCATTCAAGGAACGATCACGAAAGTGATGAATTATCTGAATAGAAGATTTTATCTTGCTGTGCGTAAGAGATTTGGACGTACCATTTTGCTTGTATGCATCTAGAGCCAAAGCCTCACTAAGTACCGAAACCAATGGCTGATTACCTGTCAAAAAGCACGAATAACTTTGCCCCGTTGTTTTCTGATTTGCAAATACAATGTTCAGACCGGCCAGGGTTTTACCCGCACCAGGAACACCCGTGATAAAACAAATAGATTTTTGTTTATTCTGCTTTGATTGTTCGATTATACGCTGAACCGCGCCTGATGTTTTTGTCAGGTTTTCTGCGGCACTATTTTGCGCAATATCTGCGACAGAGTGAGTGTTATATAGGGCTTTGGCGGCTTCAATAATCGTTGGGGTTGGGACATATCTGGAATTTGCCCATTTATCCATATTGATTGTTGTACACGAAGTATCTGTGTTGCGAATAATTATATTACGCAATTCATCACCATCGGTCAGGATTACGTCTTCTGGCATATCGTGTTTGCGGTAGTCATCCGGCACACCTGTTGCCACCAGGACGGGAACGATTTTACACCGACGACTTTCTTCGTGATAGTTTTGCAAATCAAATGCGTATGTGCGAACCTGGCGGATTGCGTCACTGGCATATGTTTCTGCGCCGACCTTAAATTCCAGAACAAAGACAGTATTGTTTATCAGCAAGATGTTATCTATGCGACCGCCCACACGTGGAAGTGTGTATTCAAACAGAATGCTGCCAGATGGCGCATATGCCAACGCATATTTCAACACGCGAATTTGTTCCATCCAGGCGTCTTTTTGTGCGGCAACTGTATCGTATCTGTCACCTGCGGCGATAATACCAAAGATTTCATCATCGCTTTGGCGCAGAAAGTTATGAATGCTATTTTTGTAGAAAGCGTCGCTCATTTTACTTTCCTTTGGCTTGTAGTGTTTTAGATACGATTTGGTCGGCGGGGAGTTGTGGGTGGGAGGGTAAGTCCTGGACCGGCACCCAGTGCATATCGTCATGGACGCGCAGTTGAATTTCGCCGGTGAAGGATTTGATTTCGTATGTATGAAGTTCAATAACCTTGCCAGAATCCGTAGTATGCTTTGCAATGGTAATCAGGTCGCCGATTTGTGCATCTATCCCCAATTCTTCGGCCAGTTCCCTGTGCAGGCAAGTTGGGCCGTCTTCGCCATCTTCAAATTTGCCACCTGGGTATTCCCATTCGCCCGCCAACGGTTGGTCCACCGCACGTCGCATCAGCAGAACATTATCACCATTTCTAAAAATCGCAGCTGTTACTTTCACACTGAATCCTTTCCTTTACAACACCATCTTGCACTGTTTTTTTAGGTTTGTAAAGTCCTTATTTTCTGCGGATTTTAGCGTTTATACATAGAGATACACCACGATACATTTAAGGTGAATTTTTAGGATATTTTATGATTTAGATATAACTAACAACATATCAACAGTTTTACGTAAGTTTTCAACAATTTTTTGTGCATTACTACTTTCACTACCTTTTCTTTATCTTTTATTTTTATTATCTTTTATTTTTCTTTACTACTACTACTTTCCTTACCTATGAAATCAATATTGAAATCAACATGAAATCAATTCTGATTTATAAAATTAGACAGTGCGGCTTTTGCTGCGGCACAGACCGCACCCACGCCCGCAGTTAATCTTTTGATTTTAGCACACAATATTTACAAAGTGCGGCATGCGGTCTTGTTTTTTTATCAGTGTGTAGCAAGGTGGCGGGGTCGCCGTTACCCGTATATGAAACGCCCGTCACAGGACCCATTAAATAACTGGAATTTTTGTATTTCTTGGATATAATCAATAGGGTAAGGCATGAAAGATATGGCAAAGTTTTCAGATTTTATCAGCGAATACAAAACAGCCCAAGAGCCATCTAAACAAGAAAAGGCACGTAATTGGGATATCGCCATTGGCCTGCAACAGGTTGATGGGTTGACACCATCACGTTATCTGTACCAGGTGGCACGTGATAATATCGAAGGCAAGCTGAGTCATGACGAAGTTCATCAGTCGCTGCGCCAGTATTACCGCACCCCAGAGGGTGACGAACTGGGTATTGAATACTGGGAGGCCGACACCGTTTCCAACCGTATTGCAGAACTGTTAAGCAATTCGTCTTTTACCTTTGCGCCGACTACTTTGCTGTCTATTCACAAGTATTTATTTAATGCGGCATTGCCTGAACACTGGGTTGGGAATGTCCGTACCAAGGATATTATCAAGGCAGAAAACGTGCTGATGGGGGATACTGTCCACTATGCCAGCCATATGGACATTATGCCAACGCTGGAATACGACTTTGACCGCGAAGAACGTTTTGATTACAGTACGCTTAACACACGTGCGCAAGTTGAACATATCGCGCAATTCGTGTCTGGCCTGTGGCAAATTCATCCATTTCGCGAAGGCAATACGCGCACAATCGCCGTATTTGCAATCAAGTATCTGCGCAATAAAGGCTTTGCTGCTGATAACGAATTATTCAAGGATTATGCAGAATATTTTCGCAATGCCTTGGTTCGTGCCAACTATGAAAATATACCGCGCGGTATCAAACGGACCTATAAATACCTGAACTTGTTCTTTGGAAATCTGTTGCTGGGCGAAAACAATTCGCTGAAAGGTGACGACATGGTTATAAATATCGCTAATCCCGAAATAAAAACTAGCGATATAACTAGCGATA
>JAZOUE010000103.1:0-2341 GCA_045658045.1 Candidatus Enterousia sp. | reverse complement strand
CAATACCATATGTTGTGTTATCCATTGCCTTTTGTGCAGATTTTTTCATATTTTCACTTTTGAAATTTTTATTTTCTGAAATCCCCTGCATATTTGCGTCCGCAATTGTTGAAACACAGTTTCCCCAATCACTGCCACAGGCATCATCTGTCATCATACATTTCTTGAATTCAACCATACAGGTTCCCAAGTCGTATTTGTTTGCAGCATCTAAAGAATCTTTCAATGCAGAACGAACATCTGCCTCGGCACTGGCTACTGCAGCTTCAGCCTCGCCACGTTTTTGCGAAACGCTGTTTTCAAACCCCTTGCAATCTGATGTAATCTGACGTTTATATACTTGGGTCAAGAAAGCCATATCAGATTCACATTTTTCAGGAATCATATCATAGCACATTTCATGCGCCGCCTTGTACAACGCGTCACCTGTCTGTTCAGAAACATCAACATCTTCAAATATATCTTCATCTGCCTCTGTAACATCCCATAGTGATAATATATCTTCCTTTGCTGTCTTGGCATCTGCATCAACAATATTACCATCTTCGTCATATTCGCGTTTACCATCGCCAAAGATAATATCTGCATGCGCACCCGCTTGAACTTTTTCAACTTCTATCGTTTTGATACGTTCTGCTTCGGCCAACAATTCTTTGATTTCAAGCAATTCTTTTTCATATTCTGTATTTAAATCGCTGCAGGCGCAACTGCCACCACTTTCATTATCAGAGATACAAAACTGATCCATACAACCATAATAGGCATCATAACATTCTTGATCATATAAACCTGATACCTCTACTTTGGTACGAACCTTGGTACCACTTTGAATTGCAGACTGTTTGGCTATTTTTTTAGTCGCAGCACACGAATCGGCACTTGGCAGCATCGCTACCAAAGCAACCAAAGAAGCGATTACAGATACTTTTTTGAACATCATGTTTTCTCTCTATATGTATTACATTGCAACATCTTCACAAACAGGGCGTTCCTGACAGAATTCTTTTTCACCGCCGGCCAAGCCACCCATAACGCCCATACCCACAGCGCCAACAACACCACCAATCAATGTTCCCCAACCCGGACTGGCCATTGTTCCCATTGATACCCCAGCTGTCAACCCACCAGAAGCCGCTTTTAACGCAGCAGCAGCCTTTGATTCACCGCCAACCTCGCACACCTGTTGTACACGACACACATGACAGCTGCGTGTACTTGGTTCAAAAGAAACACTTTTGACATAAGTATAATTTTTCTTGGACTGACTAGGTTTTTCAACCTTATATGTTTTTAGACAGTTTTCTTTTGCTTCTTCCAAACTTTGCTGACGCGACAATTCTGCAATTTTTGTTTCCAGTTCACGCAACGCACGATTTTCTGCATTGATTTCTGCAATCAACTTTGCGGAAGTAAACACACTAGTTCCCATACGGCTGCGACCTTTTGGTTTTTCTGCATCCTTACACGCGGCAACAATTTTTTCTTGTTCAAATTGCTTAAAGAATTCAGCAACCGCAGCCTTGGAGTTTTCAACAACAAGTTCACGCAGTTCCACCATTTCCTGTTCATCTTTTGGAATTTCCGTCAGTCCGCTTACATTATTATCAGCAGGTAAACACGACATATCAGTACCACAAACACGTCCTAATTGTTCACCGAAATAATTAACACACCCCTGCATCATTTGATAATCCATCTGCAATACAGCTGCAGACACAATCACATCATACTGCGTTTCGTTTTTACAAGATGGAAACATATCCTGTGGACACATATCAACAATTTGCTGTGGGGTTTTACCAACACATTCTGGCGCCGTAAAGTTTTCACCACATTTGTCACGCAAACATGCATCAATATCATTCTGACAGAATTGAATACGCAAATACCCCAGCTTATCATTTATAACAGTTTTCATCCCCGGAATCATTTCATTACATTCATCAATAATTGGACATACACCTGCTGCAACATTTACATCAGACAAACACGCAACATTCGTTGATGTTGAACAACCATCTTCCAAACACAGTTGAATTTGTGCCAAACATGTCTGACGACGATATTTATCTGCAAATTTTACAGCATCAGCCAAAATATCTTCTGATTCCGCCTCCCAGTCTTTTAACACATCATCACGCACGGCCAAACATTGATCCAAAACCCCTTCACATGCATATGCACGACGTGTCAACAAATCTGCATTCAAACAGTTTTCAAAATTCGTTCCACAACCACCCTTGTCTGCGATACACGCACGGTATGCCAGCAAACATTCACCACGATTATATTTATTTGTTGTATCCAGCATTGCCAAACGCGCCTGACGCACAGCAGATTC
>JAZOUE010000102.1:0-2421 GCA_045658045.1 Candidatus Enterousia sp. | reverse complement strand
CAGAAATTGCAAGCCGACGACTTTCTAAAATTTATTTTTAATTTTTTTATTTTATCAGCATCACTTAATTATCTTTTTCATAGTGCGACATTGGCACCAAAGGCATCTTTTCTTTTTTTGCTGACATTTTTGCCCTTGCCTTGGCCTGTGCAAAAACGAATCTGACTTTATCACAATTCTTTTTTATGGTATCACTCATTTGTTCAAGACTCATTCCATCCCTGACAAAGTTAGCCCACCCCCATCGAATAAACTTATACAACTCGCCATGTTCTGGGACAAAATTCCAAGACAACTTTGTATTATTGCTTCGTGGCAAGTGATTTATATACTGCCAAACCCCAGGAGAATCAAACATTCCCGAATACATTATATCAAACGCAGAACTATACCCCGCCATTTCAAAGTCGATAACAGAAACCTGTCTTTTTTCTAAATCAATAATGATATTACCACCATTCAAGTCGTTATGACTAAATACCATCATTTTATTTTCTGGCACATTCATTAAATACTCATAAATATCTTGAATTAATTTTTTATTTGCCTTGGATATATACTTATCGTCACATTTTTCCAGCATTTCTGCCAATTTTTCTGGCCCTTTGATTGCAATTCTTGGCAGATTACGCCCATGCTTGTTATACTTTACAGGCCGCAATTCAGACATATCATTTATCAGTTCTGCAATCGCCTTGCACGCCCACTCTTTATCCTGGGGCGACAAAGTTTTAAATACATCACACCAACGCTTACCACTTGCGAACTGTTCACGCACCTTGCCATGTGCAATAAAAGTCTTTGGCACGAAATATGCAGGATTATTTTTAGCCCTGATTTCATCAGCTATTTTTTTTGCATTTTTCTGCGAATCCAACCAACGTTGTGGTGTATCTTCTTTGTTAATATCCATATACTTTGTTTTCGGGCTCAGATTTTTTACAACAATATCGCCTGTCAGTGTTTTTTGCTTATGCACAATTGTTAAGTGTCCAGACAAAGTTTCTGGCTGTTGCAAATCATCTGACTTTATAATTTCAAAACTTTTCGCATATTCAGTCATATACAAAACCTGCTAGTTTTTATTCTTAGATTTTTTTATTTCACGCCATGCATTATGATTTTTTTGATGCTGGGCATAGTCAACAGAGAACCTGTGTCCGCCCTGCCCGTCTGCAACAAAGAACAAGAAATTTGTTTCTGCAGGTCGTAACACAGCACGAATCGCATTTTGCCCAACATTTGCAATTGGGGTTGGCGGCAATCCTGCATTGCGATATGTATTATAAGGACTGTCTATTTTCAAATGTCCACTTAACAATGGTGCGCCCTGCATATCGCCCAGCGCATCTGTCAGCGCATAAACCACAGTCGGATCTGCCTGTAATCGCATACCTTTGTTCAATCTGTTCAGATACACACTGGCAACGATTGGCATTTCACGTGCGACCGGTGTTTCTTTTTGCACAATTGATGCCAAGGTCAAAACATCGTTCCAATTTTTTAAGGGCTTTGGCAATACACGATAGGCCTTTTTGATGTGGGCATTTACATCAACCATTTTTTTACGCATCAGTTCCAGTACCGCCAAACGCGCTGTTCCACGTGCCACACGATATGTATCTGGGAAAATTTGCCCATCTTTCAAATTGCACACAGGGCGCGATTTATTATCACTGCATTCCACTGCGCCCGTCAGTTCTGAATTTTGCAGCAACATATTTTTTATTTGTTTAATTGTTAAGCCTTCGGGGATAACAACTGTTGTTGTTGCAACATCGCCCGACACCAGCATTTTTGTAACCCGCCACAGACTGGCCCCACGTGGGATTTCATATTGCCCACTTTGGATTTTTCCACCATGAAAACGCACAGACGCAATAAATAAATCTTTGGAATCTATCAAATGATTTGCAGCCAAACGATTCGCAACACCTGTTACAGAATCGCCCCGTACCACATCAAACACAACGCCCGTTTTAACAGGCGACTGAATACAGAAAATATAAAAACAAACAACAGCCACCACAAAAATTGGCAGCAAAAAAATTCCAAACAAAATATTTTTCAGGGATTTTTTTCTATATTTTAACATAATTCAAATTATGACAGATAAAAATCCCTTTTGCAATCAATACTATCTTGAATTGTCTGGCGATATAATACTTGTCAATGACTCTTCAGAGGTCAATGACTCTTTAGAGTTTGAATCTTTCAAACCCATTAAATCCTCTATAAACTTATCAAATCCTGGTTTTACTTTCAATTGTTTATAAAACGATTTAAAATCTTCTGCTGCAGTTTTACACCATTTTTTTGCATGATCGTCTAAATTGCCAATTTCTTTTTTATTAAGTTTAAATTTATCATAAATCTTATCGCATTGTAACTCCAAATCTAAAACTCCACCATTTATAAACG
>JAZOUE010000101.1:0-11457 GCA_045658045.1 Candidatus Enterousia sp. | reverse complement strand
CAGTTTGATGCCCAGTTCTTCCAGTCCTGTACAGAACTTTTCACGCAGGTAATCGTCATTTTCGCCAACGCCTGCGGTAAAGATAATCGCATCAACATGGCCCAGTTCTGCCATATATGCACCGATATACTTTTTTACATTGTGTACTTCGGTGTCGATGGCCAAGCGGCACAAGTCATTAGAAGATTTGTTTTCTTCTACATCGCGACGGTCAACAAAGCATTCTGTAATACCTTTCAGACCAGAATCTTTACTTAAATGAGTTTGCATCTGTGCAGGTGACAATTGCAACTGTTCCATAACATACAGAACAACACCTGGGTCCAAGTCGCCTGGGCGTGTACCCATTGTTAAACCTGCCAATGGTGTCATACCCAATGATGTATCAACGGAAATACCGTTGCGAATTGCTGTGGCAGATGCCCCAGAACCGATATGCATTGTGATAAAGTTGCAGTCTTTGGCATCTTTGCCCAGCATTTTTGCCGCGCGTTTTGAAACATACAGGTGGCTGGTTCCGTGGAAACCATATCTGCGAACGCCCAGTTCTTTATACCATGCCTGTGGCACCGCATAGCGATATGCATAATCTGGCATTGTCTGGTGGAACGCAGTATCAAATACAGCAACCTGTTTTGCGTTTGGCAACAACTGTTGTGCAGTCATAATACCACGCAGTGCAGGTGGGTTGTGCAATGGTGCCAATGGGGACAATTTATCAATAGTCTTGATAACTTCGTCTGTGATTTCAACAGAAGATGCGAATTTATCGCCACCCATTACAACGCGATGACCAACGCCCTTGATTTCGTTCAGGTCAATTGACGCCTCGCGCAGCATCATCAAAACATTATTCAATGCTTCGTCATGATTTTGCATAGAAACGACTTTCTTTTGCTTTGTGCCGTCTGGATATTTCTGAGTCAAGAAAGAATCAGCCAAGCCGATTTTTTCAACATTACCGCCAACAATGGCTGTTTTAGAGTCTGCGTCAAAAACCTGATATTTCAGGGACGAAGAACCACAGTTTAATGCAAGTATATACATGTGCAATCCTTTTTCTTCGCCCATAAGCATAGCAAAGGTATTTTGTATTTTCAACAGTAAACTCGGAATAAAACGCACCAATTTTCATCTGTAACATTTGTGATTGCGCCTGTGTTTTTATTGTTGACCCAGTATTGTTCTGCACCGCACATCAGGCGGATATGCGTTCCATTTGCGTCGTGTATTGGGGTTGGCTGTGGGTTTGCGCGATTCCCAATCCCCCAGCACCAAACTTCATCGCCTGCGGCATAGCCTGCCTCGTCTGATTGGCAGACCAATACAGTCTGAATAAATTTTGGTGTTATATCTTCGTTTATTACATAGTTTAACCCGCCACTGCGACTGTTGATTTTGGTGGGGGTGGTTTCAATAATTTTGAATGGTTGTGGTGTATGTCGTGCGACAACGCCTGCCCAGAAAGATTCTGGTACTGCGTTTATGTCAAATATATTTGTGTTACCATTACCGTTGCCGATTATGAATCCACCGGGCGTTTGTCCATCGTGCAAACGCAAGGTCTTGTTATCGGTATCCATTGTTATTTCGCCCATCAGTCCAACGAAATTTTGATGTTGTGTGGCTGTGCCACGACGTAATTGTAAGACACGTGTCATATAAAATCCTTTTGTTGTTGTTAAATTTTTAGCTAAAAAAATCCCCACCCCCACAATGGGGGCAGGGATGATAAAGATTGCCCACAAAAAACAAACGCCACTGTTGACCAGCGACGCATGTGTATATTATACCATAAATCCTACAAAAAATCAAGCCTTTGACACTAATTAATCTAAAACTTGTATGCGTTTTATGTTATTTATAACAAGTATTAATCTCTTATAGAGTGGTTACTCATATAATCGGCAATAATACCGGCCTTTTTGCCGTCAAAACGTTTTTGGGCGTTCGTTTTGTAAAGATTTTTGAACCAATTATACATTGGGCCTGTTTTTGTATTTCGACCTGTTTCCAGCATGTTCCAGTACAATGTCAACTCTTCAATCTTGTCAATATGTCTTTCATCCCAATGTGCGACTTCGTCTTGGTGCGCAGCTATTTGAGTTTCCAACTGTTTTACCGTTTCTGTGCCGTTTATCAGTGTTTCCAAATCTTTTTTATTGCCAAGCTTTTTATTGCTGCGTAATCTTAAAGTCCTCCATGATTTTTTTATTTCGTTCAGTATATCATGTAATGGACTGCCGACTATTAGCATGTTTTTAGGGATGTTTGGCATTTTTTCAACCGGCTCTTGTTGTAATGCGTATTTTACGCGTTGCAAGAAGTCGGCCAAAACATCTGGCTCTTGTATGTCTGGATGGTTGGCTTCTAACGCCATTTGAAGTTGTTCAACATATGTTGTTATTTTTTCAAATGTCTCTTTGAATTTTTTTTCGTATCCAGCGGCTTCCTTTTCCAGATTCTGTCTTGTTGTGTCATAGTCTTTACCATTCTGAATTGCATTTAATTCAGCCTGAAGATCATCTTTTTGCTGTGTTTTTGAGTCCAGCATTTGTTCCACAGCCGCTTTTTCATCGGCATTGGCTTTAACATGTTTGTCATGAGTTTCTTTAAAGTTAGAATTATTTTTGTTCGAATACTGCTTAATCTTTGTGTTTGATAATTTTACAGCATTAATCGCTGCGGTTGCGGCATATCCAACTGTCAAAAATGCGAATTTAATAGAACTGTCCAAAGCCTTGGTAATAAACTGTGTCGCTTCGTTTTTGTTCCATGACAGTTTGCTGCTTGAAAACATTTCAAATTTTTCGTCTGCTAATGAATCCATGATTTTGCTGGTTGTAAAACCAAAGTGTAATACAGACAACATTTCCAAAGCTGTTTTAGCTTCTTCGATTTTGTTATCTTTAACACCTTTCATAATGATTTCTTTGGCCAAAGCCTGTGTTTGACGGCCATTTTTTAATGCTCCCGCCCAAACTTTGGACATATTTTTATCATCACGAATGCTGGTCAGTGTACTCTCAAACCATTTTAAATGATCAAGTGTTTTTACTTCGTGTTTAGATTTTAATTTTTCTTTTGCTGTTCCCAGCGCCTTTAAAACAGTATCCAAGTTGTCTGTTTTTTTCAAATCTTTTGGCAGGTTTTTACAAATTGCTTTTGCGTGTGGTGAAAAGTATAGTTCATCTCCCTTGAATTTAACATATTTTTCAATCGTCTCTGAATATGTATCACTCCACCATTCTGATATTTTTTCAGATACAGTCAATTCGTCTTCGCGCTTTGGTTGTACGTAATCATCGCTTTTTGGATCGTTATATGACATCTTGCCCATAACTTTATTTAATGGACCAGAGATTTTTCCTCCATCGTGTTTTGAGAACTCTTCACGTGTATCTTTTTCGTTGTACAGTCGATTTAACAAGCGTGGGTATTCGTTTTTAAACTGTCTAAGTCTTGAAGGATCTACATTGTTTTCAAACCATTTGTCATAATCGGACATTGGCGGGAAGTCTGCGATAGGAATCTTAGTGGTATCTGCCAGGCTGGCTTGTGAGCCTTCTATATAACTAACGATGTTCATGAATTTTTTTCTAAAACCAGCATCTGTTTTATACTTGCCTTCTTTGATGCCGGTCATCAGTTCTTCGTATGTAAAATCATCGGATAGTGGGCTGTAATAACCATTTTCAAACACTGATTTTAACTGATTTTTATATGTGTGCAAAAAGTGATACAATGTTTTCGGTTTTGAACCCGATGATGATGTAGGCGCGTCTTCATAGATTTTTATTTCATTGCTTTTTTGTATTTTTGGGTGTTGGAACATGTTTACTATGCCAGATGATGTTGTTCCAAAATAGTCGTTAAAGAATTTGTTGGCTTGTGTATTGTCGGCAAAGCTGCTTTTTGCAGAGTCCATATTTTGGAACGCACGCTGAAAAGCAAGGTACATTTTTTTCCATTCATCGTCATCTAACTCTGCCGAGTCTGGTAAATCTTCGGGAATATAAAGACCTGATGCAGGTATGGTTGCGTATGCGCCACCGGTTTTTTTTAGATTTTCTTCAGCCCATTTTTTCTGATTTTTTGTAAGTTTGTCATTTTTGACATAACCGCAGAACTGAACAAATTGTTCATGATCTTCAGCCATTTTACGGAAAACGTATCTGCTATAGTATTTTGTTAAAAAATCTTTCATTGACGCCATACTTTTCACCTTTTTATTCTTCAAATCTCTATAAGATATTATAGTAAAAAAATTTAAAAATTCAATATTCCCTGTACTTTTTTCGCAAATTTTATGTATAATTTGGCATAAAAGGGGAAAATAGTGTCACAATTGTTGATTTCTTTGTATGGTTTTGCTTTTTTTAACAAGTTTTTGTTGCTGACGCCCGTGTATTCTATCTTTATGTTGGAAAACGGGTTAAGTGATTTTCAACTGTCTACGATGTTTATTGTTTCTGCGTTGTCAACGGTCTTGGGGCAAATGCCGATTACATTTATAACAAACCGTCTGGGGCAGCGTTCTGCCATGATTCTGGGGCAGTTTTTAAAGACAATCGCAATATTGTTGTGGTTGATATGGCCATGCTATATCGGATTTGTTATCGGCATGATTTTATGGGGAATTCAGGCCGGATTTCGCAGCGTCGCATTCGAAGGACTGGTCTATGATTCTGTTGCTGCAAATGGTGGTGAAAAAAATTATGCCAAGATTTTAGGTCGCAAATCAACATATGAATCAATTGGTGTCGCGTTGTCTGCGTTTGGTTCTTTGTTGATGTTCTTGGGTTATACTTGGATAACATGGATGTCTGTGGCAGCGATTGCATTGTCTGTGGTTTGCTTGTTGGGTGTGCGTTATACTCCGCCTGCGGATTTTAAACCAAAACTAGTTCCGTTCAGAAAGCAGTTCCGTGTTGCTATGCGTGTATGCAGGCAAACGCCTTGTTTGATAATAACAATGTTGTTCGCGCTGTTTGTCGGGAATATTCCATATCTTGATGATTTTTTAAGCCCAATTGCGTTGCAAATAGGAATTCCAACTGAATACATCGGAATTGTTTCCTTGTTCTTGTTGGGTTGCGCCACATTAGGACAGCGTTTTGCATACAAATTTACGCGCCTGTCTGATTGGAAGATTTATATCTTGGTTGGTACAGTTGGATTGTGTTATATGCTGTTTGGTGCGACATACAGTATTGCGACACTATGGCTGATGGGTGTTGCATACTTGCTGTTTTATGGGGTTTATACATTGATGTATTCCAGACTGCAACATATGATACCGTCGCGTCATCGTTCTGTGGTGCTGTCATTATATACGACTGTGAACTATTCCGTTTATATCATTGTTTGCGGTATTGTAGGATTAGGGTCGCTGTTGGGCAGTTGGCGCTTCAGTGTTATAATACTGGGTGCGATGGTGTTGGCATTGTGCCTGTGGGGATTCTTGTTTGTCAGCGATAAGTGCAAGGTTTCAGGTCGTGTTCGTCGTTTATGAATATGTTCCTGTACATATTGCCGTGTATTTGCGATAAAATATAGATATGAAATTTGACATTAGTACAATTTTTTTAAAGTCTTTGCCATACATTATGTCAATTGCAGGTGGTGTAATTTTATATACGGGTGCCATAGACAATGCACCAAACGATAATATTCGTGACTTGGTTATAAATGTATCTGCATCACTGTTATCTATACCATTGGTGTTTTTGCTGTACGATTACACAAACAATCGCATAAATCGTCAGATGAAGCGACATATGGCAAACAGTGTTGGTGACAAATTAAACGATTTAATGATAGATTTAATATTGCTGTTGCGTGAAATATTATCGGTGCGCAGTCGACCGACGGCTGAAAATATAAACAGAATGTTGACTTGGCGTGCGTCTGATATAATGCGGCGTTTGAATATCAAATCAAACACAATTGATAAAATGTACGCATGTCATAATGAACTTGATACCTTGCTGTATCGTAACAGCCAGACAGATGTCTTGTCGTCGGAACAGATTCAAATCTTGTCATCGTTGGCGCGGGCAATGACGCACTTTATAAACGAAAACAAATATCATAAAAACAGGCGGATTTCTGCGAAATATTTGGAAACGATAACGACAAAAATCTTGGATTGGTTGGATTTAGATAATGTTGCTGCATTGGATATAAGCAGGCACTTGACAGGTGTGCCATTGGGCGAGCAAAATGACAAAAAACAAAAAAAAGAAAAAAAATAGTATTTTTTCTTGATTTTTATTTTTATTTGTGTCAGAATTTTCCCCGAACCACGGAAATAGAACGCAAGTTTTCCCTTTCCGGGTCCGGTTTTGGGGACATAGCTCAGTTGGTAGAGCAAATGACTTTTAATCATTGGGTCCAGGGTTCGAGTCCCTGTGTCCCCACCAGAAATAAAACAACGCCGTCAGGCGTTTTTTTATTTCTGCGGACAAGGGACGAAGAAACCGTAAAAGCCGTTGCAAACGGCGTGGGGTCGAGCCAAAGGCGAAAGGGGCCCATAGAGCGAAAGCGAATATGGGAATTTACAATCCCTGTGTCCCCACCAGAAATAAAACAAGGCCGTTAGGCGTTTTTTTATTTCTGAAATGGGGCGCGGACGAGAACCCAACAAGGGTTCGGAACGCCAGTTGACGAGAACAAGTGCCAACGCCGTCAGGCGTTTTTTCTTGAATTTTTATCGTTTTTGTGTAGTGTCATAAACTATGAAAGTAACTGCTGCGATTTTTAAGTGTGGGAACAAGGTTCTGCTGATGCGACGTGGGGCGGGTCAACCTTTGGCGGGCGAATGGGAATACCCCGGTGGCAAGTTTGAAGATGGCGAAGATGGTCCAACATGCCTGCACAGGGAACTGGCCGAAGAATTGGGGATAGATGCACAAATTGGCGACCTTATTACAATCGCAAAACACACAACGGATTCCGGCAAGGTTATTGAACTTTACACATATGCAATCAAATCATACACCGGCGAAATTCAGCTGCGTGTCCATGACGATATGCATTGGGTGTCAATCCACGACTTGCCATTCCACCCACAACTCCCCGCCGACCTAATCGTATCAAAGGTTTTAAAAGGGCAGGGTGGCTAGCGGGCGGCACTATCTTGTTCTTTGTTTTTAAATTCTTCAACATAATATTCCAAGATTTTGGCGTATTCTGATATGCATTGTCAGTAATATTATCGCAATTGTCTTGATGGATAGCCATCGTGCCTGACCATGGTGCGACATACGCTTGCTATGGGTAAAAACATTCGCGTCCAGACTGTGTTGTTATAAATGTAATTCATAAAAATCAAACAACAGAACTGCGAAAAAATAATAATCATAAAAAAAGCCGATTCGTTTTAAGTGATAAAAATTGTAGTATGTTCTATAAAATGTCAGGATACTACAACCTATGATTGTTTTGCTTTTAAAGTATATGATTTTAGGTGATAATTCATATATGACAAAACAAAGGGCTTAATATGAATAATGTTTACAACAATGCGGTCTGGGAATCAGTCAATCATATTGCGGCAATCCGTAACAAGACATGTTCATGTATGGCGCGCGAGTGTGGCTTGGATGCTAATGTTTTTAACCACAGTAAACGCATATCTCCGCATGGTCAGGCGCGATGGTTATCTACCAAGACAATTGCGATAATATTACTGACGATGCACATCAGTATATCTGAATATGCCAAAATCTTGGAATATTATGTTGAAGAATTCAAAAACAAAGAATCAAAAGCATAGAGAAAGAAAAAATAATAGAAACTTGAAAATTTATAACATTTCTGAGTGTTTTTCTGATTTCTTATCCAATATATGCTGTGCATGAGAATATGTATCTGCAAAGTCCGCCAGCGTCATATTTAATGTATTTAGCATTTTTGCAATTGTATAACAAGATGGCCAACGCGGTGTACCTGATTTGGATATCAGTTTACTGTTGTTAAAAGTAGTCGGATCTAAACCACACTTTTTTGCCAAACCAGAGCAAGTTAAATTATGTTCAAACGCAACCAGTTTAATCGCCTGCCACAATGCCTGATGAGTCATGATAAGAATCCCTTTGTTTTTTTATTAAAGTTGATACAAGACAAAATTCTTACACAGACCTGACAATAAGTCTATCGGTATGTATGCTTAGGAATCTGTGCTTAGATAAATTAGTTATCACAACAATAACGCGTTCCTAAAAAAATGCACCAATGCCCCACTTTTAGGTGTGTTCGCAGCTGATGGTTGACCTGACCGGGCCAGCGGGCAATATCTTCTATCTTATGGGCGTGTGCAATCGCCTGGTGCGTGAACTGGGGTTGTCAGCACAACTAAAACGCGAATATAAAACACAAATCAATTCTGCGGGCGACTATCAATCCCGCCTGACCATCATGCAAAAATGGTTTGGGATTGTGTTTGTGGGGCGTTACGTGTAAACAATATACAATGTGTGCTTGTGTTTGTAAAATAATTGTGTAATATCATCTTAATATCAAATATTGGAGAAAATATGAACCAAGAAAAGCAACAAGAAATCATAAAAATATTGAACGAAAAAATAGGAAATGCGCCTTGCCCTATGTGCGGTAACAAGCATTTTGTTTTGGCAGATGGATACTTCTGTAACTCCATTCAAGATAATTTTAATAACATAACAATTGGCGGAAAAAATGTTCCTGCAATAGCAGTAATTTGTCAAAATTGTGGCTTTATCAGTCAGCATGCTTTGGGGATGTTGGGATTATTGCAACAAAGTATGGGGGGCAATGATGAAAATTTCAAAAAATAATAAAACAAAGAGCTCCCAAAAAAAGTCGGAGGCGCAACGTTCAACATTTGTACCCGCCAATAAAGCACTTTATGTAGCAAATGGGGGAGCTAAATTCAGATTTTCTGAAGATACAATCAGACGAGTGATACATGAGCAAAAGGACAAATTATGTAAAAATAATAACTGGGTCGGGTTACTTTTTTCAACAGTGTCTATGTGGAGTGTGTTGTTAGTTTCTGACTTTAAGACGTTCTTAGGGTTCAATGCCGACACTATTCGCGGAGGTTTTATTGTTGTGTGTTTAGTTTTTTCTGTGTGTCTTGTTCAGTCAGCTTTACATGCTTGGCGTAATAGAAGTGAGGACCTGGTAACAGAAATCATTAATAAACTAAAAGAATATTCTGTATAATCCAAATAAAATATTACCTATACGTCCGCCACAACACTTCAAATCGCTTGTTGTATTCTTGTGCGGGGTGGGTCAGGAAGATGCGGTTTTCACTGTTACACTTGGTGGTGGTCAGGTTATATGAGTCAGTTACGGTTTTTATTTACCAATATAAACACTGTCCGAATTTGCATAAGCAGAGCAGATTTGTAACATTTGTGGGCTCATGTTATCTGGGTGCGTAAATTCGCAACGAATACTATTACAAGCCGATAAAGTTAATAAAGTCCCGATTAGAAATATTTTATTCATGTCAAAATCCTTACTTATGTGTAGCCAAATAGACCAAAGATAGCAAAGCGGGGGTGTACAAAAATCCACCTATTATTACATCATTTGTGTTCATAGAAAGTAACATGCCAAAACCGCCTATAAATACCGCAAGCCAGCAAAAGATATATAAAGCAATTCTCATAACAATCCTTTTTATCTGTATGTATGATTGCTGATTTTATACAAAAAGGCGAGCGTTTTTATTCCTTGCCTGTTTATGCGTGGGTGATATAATTCCATTATGGAATTGTTGATAATAATTTTAATATTTGCTGTTTTTTTCTTTCTGCTTCGGCAAGAGAACAAGAGAAAGATTGAATACAATAATCATAAAAATGAACAGATTGAATCTGTAACTGCGCTGGGCCGTGGTACATGGTCTGAACGCGACTTGGTTTATGAATTACTGGAACATGGTATCGCACCGGGTGCAATCTTTCACGATTTGTATGTAAAAAAGGCAAATGGGCGACATGCACAGATTGACCTTGTTGTGGCGACCAAGGTTGGCCTTATTGTGTTTGAGGTTAAAGATTACAGTGGCTGGATTTTTGGGCGTGGTAACCAAGACAAATGGACCCAGGTTTTGGCGTATGGTCGTGATAAGTATAGATTCTATAACCCAATTAAACAGAATGCGGGGCATATTGCAGAACTGCAAAAACAATCCAAACAGATGTCCGAAATCCCAATGTTTTCAGTTGTGGTGTTTTATGGTGGCTGCACATTACGCGATGTCAGCATTATTCCACATAATACCTATGTAACAACATGGCGTCGTGCGCTGGATGTAGTAGATACGATTTTAGAAGAAAACGAACCAGCAAACTATACCGATAAACACGAAATAGTTCGTATATTAAAGGCGGCTGTTGAAAATGGAGCCAATGAAAACATGGCCGAACAACATGCGGATGCAGTTCAAGATATGCTGGGGCAGGACAGAGTTTTTGATTAACCAAATAGGGCAAACTTAACTCGAACTAATAAAAAGGTTAGGTTTCTAACTTTTTATTATGCGGTTCGGTAAAGTCCGAAAAATAGCATGTTTTACAACCAATATTATCGAACTGTGAAAAAGCTTGGAATACCAACAAAAACCGCCCTTTTTAAGGACGGTGTAAAATGTGGCTCGGGCAGTTGGACTCGAACCAACGACATACGGATTAACAGGTTAAATGGCAAATAAACTGCGCAGAAAAAGTGGCGGATTTCTGCAGGTTGTAGCGGGTTGTTTTTGTGTAAAAATCACATTGTGATGACAGCGTGTGCTTTTCGGGATAGAACTGATGTCTTGTGTGATTTTATTTTCTGAAACCCAAGCACAGCAAGGCTTACAGCCTAGGTACCCCTACCTGTGAAATCAACGATGATATCTATCAGATTTCTATAGCTGAACCAGTTGTATAACACAATGAATTTACATAGAAATTTTTATTTCAAAAACGCAATGTATTATTTTTGTCCAAAAATGGATAAAACATGGATTGTGTCCGAAATGTCAGTATGCTTAACTTGCTTTTATATGAATAATTTAGTAGCCTTTTGTGTAAAGGAAACGGTGTGAAAGTAACTGCTGCAATTTTTAGAAATGGCGATAATGTTCTGCTGATGCGACGGGCGGCTGACCAACCTTTGGCGGGCGAATGGGAATATCCTGGTGGCAAGTTTGAAGATGGCGAAGACGGACCAACATGCCTGCACAGGGAACTCTACGAAGAATTGGGAATAGACGCAGAAATTGGCGACCTGATTACAATCGCAAAACACATAACAGATTCTGGCAAGGTTATCGAACTTCATACATACGAAATCACATCCTACACCGGCGAAATTCAACTGCGCGTCCACGACGATATGCACTGGGTGCCAGTCGCAGATCTGCCATCCCATCCACAACTGCCGGCTGATAAAAAGGTGTCCGAGGTACTGATA
>JAZOUE010000100.1:0-3447 GCA_045658045.1 Candidatus Enterousia sp. | reverse complement strand
TCATGCAAAAATGGTTTGGGATTGTGTTTGTGGAATAACATCAAAAACCATATTGATTTATGGGGATTTATTCATTAGACTTTACTGTAGTATAACAAGAGGATTGTAATGAAAAAGTTTGGCATTTTACCAATTTTGTTTGCTTTGTCGGCATGTGGTACATTGGGTATCGGTAGCAATCATGAAACCCGTTTGTATAACAATTCCAAAGATACGATAACCGTATCTGCCGATAGCGGTGTGTACAAGATAAAGCCAGACCAAGATATGGTTATATTTTCAAATAATGATTTGACTATCAAGTCATCTAATTCGGCATGTTCCGAAAAGACAGTTATGCGCCAGTTAAATACACCTGCGGTTATTTTGGACGTATTTCCAATTGGATGGATGGTTGGTATTTTGCCCGTGTTCATAGATGCGATATCTAATAATATGTACAGAATGCCAGAAGCGTATTCATATTCATGCGTAGAATAGGGATTGAAAATGAAAAGATTTTTTATGTCGTTATTTAAAACAGTAAAAAAGATTTTCTTTTTTATATTGTTTTTGATGTTTTGGCCTTATGTGTTGTTGTGGTGGCTGTTTAATAAAATATTCTATCCTCAAGACCAAAAAGCACAACAGACAAGAGAGAAAGCTAAATAACAATGTCTGTAATAGTTATTGTATTTTTAGTGTTCGCTGGATTGTTCTTGTTGTTGCGGCAAGAGAACAAGAGAAAGATTGAATACAATAATCATAAAAATGAACAGATTGAATCTGTAACTGCGCTGGACCGTGGTACATGGTCTGAACGCGACTTGGTGTATGAATTATTGGAACACGGTATCGCACCGGGTGCAATCTTTCATGATTTGTATGTAAAAAAGGCAAATGGGCGACATGCACAAATTGACCTTGTTGTGGCGACCAAAGTCGGTTTGATTGTGTTTGAAGTTAAAGATTACAGTGGCTGGATTTTTGGGCGTGGTAACCAAGATAAATGGACCCAGGTTTTGGCCTATGGTCGTGATAAGTATCGTTTCTATAACCCAATTAAACAGAATGCGGGGCATATTGCAGAGCTGCAAAAACAGTCCAAACAGATGTCTGAAATCCCAATGTTTTCAGTTGTGGTATTTTATGGTGGCTGCACATTACGTGATGTCAGCATTATTCCGCATAATACCTATGTAACAACATGGCGTCGTGCGCTGGATGTAGTAGATACGATTTTGGAAGAAAATGAACCTGCAAACTATACCGATAAACACGAAATAGTTCGTATCTTAAAGGCGGCTGTTGAAAATGGCGCCAATGAAAACATGGCCGAACAACACGCAGACGCAGTTCAAGATATGCTGGGGCAGGATAGAGTTTTTGATTGATGTATCAATTAAGCATAGGTAATTCTTTAATTAAACAATTTATATTTAAGCTGTGAATGTCTAATGTTATTGTTTGTAAATCAATTGAATCTGCAGGAAAAAATATGTACCAGAGTGTATAAATCGGTCCTTCAATTATACACGAAACAATTCCGATTATTAGCAATACCCCCGCTAGCCAAAATAATATATTACCATTTATTTTAGTATTTATCGCATTGTAACAGTTATATGTTTTTTCCTTTTCTCTCAATATTTTTTGCGTTTCTTGTAAAAGTTTTTCTTTGGCACTTAGTGTTTTGAAATACGTTACATTTCTATTATTAGACTTTGCTATATGTGTTTGCAGTTCATGAATTGTCTCTTCAATATTTTCTATCCGCCTTATTTGTATTTTTATGTCTTGAAGCATTTCATACAGCGTTTGTCTAATATTACAAATATCAAGCCCATATTGCTGTGAAGCAATGTACCATTGACCACCAATAAGAACCAACAGAAAGCCACTAAAGGCGCGATAGCTACCCAAAAGCTCATAACCAAAAAACTTAGGGTTTAATCCAAACACCCAGCACCCAATACCAAAAACACAAAGCAACAGCAAAGTTCGCATGCTGAATTTTGTGTCTTTGGAAAGTTCTGCTATATTGTCTGACATTCTGTTGTTCCTTTATACTGCAAGATCTAATGAGATTATTATGCTGTTATCAGTGGTTATTATACCAGGAAACATATTATTTCTTGGCTTTAAACATATTATTTCTTGGCTTTAGAATAGTTAATACGAATTAAAAGTCAATTTAATATTTTCACAAATGCACAACTTCTATGTCTGGGAATTGTGATGCGATGTATTCAGCGGCCAAGCGGCGGTGGCATTGGTGTGCGGTCTTTTCTGTGCACATCAGGCATATGCGGTCCAGTTCGTCCGGACTGCGCCCCGCCAATGGTGCACGCCCCGCAATCAGGCATCTGTAAATCGGTTCGGCATCCACCCAGGTTGCCTTTTTATTCTTGAACGCGGTCAGCATTTCAAATTCAGGCGCAAATTCCGGGTGGTATTCATATCGGTCACCCAAGACAGTCGCCAGGTTTTCGCCACTGTAATATGGAACATACTTGCTGACCCGCCACAGGCGAATATCCCACACACAGCGAACACGCGCCGCATCCAACACTTCCAGAAATGCGTCGGGGCTTTTACCACTAAAACCGATTGTAAATATCTTTGGCATGTAATAACGTTAGCGGATTTAAGACAAAATCGCAACTGGGGATTGGCTAGCCATATCCTTATTCAAGAACCCCGCATTTTTACAATATGTTCAAAATATGTAGATTTTTTTATGGGTTGTGAAATGGTAAGTTATTCATCGGACTGCGGATAGGTTGCGGATCCTGTGTAGCTGCTGTGTAGCCAAGGGGTTAAATAGTGGTGTTTTTAGGTGGATTGTGGTGTGCCTAAATCCAAAAGTGTTAACAAAGAAAAACGCCGCAAAATCAACGATTTTGCGACGGAATTCGTGGCTCGGGCAACTGGACTCGAACCAGTGACATACGGATTAACAGTCCGTTGTTCTACCGACTGAACTATGCCCGAATAGCGTTGCTTATAATATACTAAAAAAACCCAGAAGTCAAGACTTTTTTCAAAAATGTGTAAATCGCGGAAATCTGCGGTTTTTGCAATTTCTTTTACCCGATGATATCAATTTTGTGTGTAGCGCACAGTACATAGTTGCCGCAGTCCGTGTGTTTGAATAACCGTTTATCCCGGAAATCCTCCAAAATCCTCGAAATTGTTTTTGCGGATTTCGGCAATCTGTGTAGCGCCTGTGTAAAATACTGAACAGTCGGGAAGGTATGCGTTTATATCTGTATCCAAATCCGTCATAAAAACACACAATTTTTACACGCATTTTTTTAATAACGAAATTTGTGCAAATTTTTGCAAAAAAATGCTCGTAAAAAATGGCTGTGTAGCACATATAAAAGAATTGAAGCAAAAACTGATTGTGAGATGAATTTTTTAAAAATGACCAAAGTATTTTTCAAACCGTTCTTCCAGGTCTCC
>JAZOUE010000099.1:0-6172 GCA_045658045.1 Candidatus Enterousia sp. | reverse complement strand
TTAAATCTGGCGCATCCAGAAGGATTCGAACCCTCAGTCTTCTGATCCGTAGTCAGATGCTTTATCCAGTTAAGCTATGGATGCAACGGTTATGTATTTTATATTATTTTATTTAAATTGCAAGCAAAAATAATATTTTTTTATCGTGCCTTATTTTTACCGTGGTACAGCATGTTGTAATGATAACGACATACTGATTTATAGTTGCTGTCGCCGACGGCAAATTGATCGCCTGCGCGAATGACGTTGCCAGATGTGTCAAATCGCAAATGATGCGTTGCCAGTTTCGTGCATCCGTGTATTTGGCATGGCGATTCTTTGTGGTGTAATTTTGCACCGACTTCTATCAATCTTTGCGATGCAGGAAATATTTTTTCATTACTGTCCACCATCAGACCATAGCACATTATGATTTTGTTGTGCGTATCGGCAATGTGTACCAGTTTATCAATGTCGGATGGTGTAAAGAATTGTACCTCGTCAACCAGTATAATTTTTGTGTCTGGTTTTGGTGTGTAATTTTGTAAATTTGGCATTGCGATTGCATCCCATTTCAGACCAATTCGTGATTCTATTTTGCCGCCCTCGCTGCGTGTGTCAAATGATGGTTTTATAACCTCTACCTGGTTTTTGTTTAGTGTAAAATTATATGCAGTTATTATCAGGGCAGCGGATTTTGAACTGCTCATCACGCCATAGTGGAAATGCAAATTTGCCATATTGATGCCTTTTTTAAGTTATGTTGTTAAATCATTGAGTCTAGTCGTTTAATTCTATTTTTGACTGATGGGTGTGTGGCCATTAAATCAGAAAAAAACTGATTTGGTTTTGCCGGATTTTCAATAAAAATTGCCGCCATTGATTTTATGTTGTCGACTGATTTAACATGTGTATTAGAACTGATTTTTTGTAACGCGTTTGCCAGTGATTTTGGATCGCGTGTTATCTGCGCGCCGGTCGCATCTGCGGCATATTCGCGATTGCGTGACACTGCCATTCGTAACAGTGGTGTAATGATAAAATTAAACACCATAAATGCCAGCCAAACCATCATTAAAATCGCAGTGTTATTTCCACGATTATCATCATTTGACGTGCTGTGGTTGCCATACATAATACTGCGTGATAAAACATCTGCGATAAATACAGTTACACCAATTCCAGTGATTAAAAACATATCCAGTCTGATATCACGATTTCCAATATGCGCCATTTCGTGTGCGATTACACCATCCAGTTCTGGGCCGTCTAATTTTTTTATAATTCCGCGCGTCAGTGCAACAGATGCATCACGTGGCGTGCGACCTGTGGCGAATGCGTTCAGCGAATTATCGTCAATAATATACACGCGTGGCGTTGGCAGACCTGCTGCCAATGCGACATTTTCTACACGACGGTATATTTCACGGTGTTCGGGGTTGTTTGATTTTATTTCATGTGCGCCTGCGACATTCAAAATCATCGAATCGCCAAATGCCCACGATATCAACATCCATATCATACAAGCGACAAATGTTGGTGTTGCCACAGATACGGTTGTTTCAATTGCCTGATTTATTGGTGCAACCGCCCACACGAACAAGAATATCAGCGCGATAAAAATTATTGGGAACAACGCTACCAATAACAAGGTTTTAATGTTATTAGAACGAATATGATCATAAACTGTTTGTGTTTTTTTCATGGTAAAAATTCCTGTTTGGTTTACTAATAGCAGAAAAATTAAATTTAGTCATGAAAAATATTTAAAAATATGATATAATATTCATATGCGTAGGATGATTGTATTTCTGGCTTTTTGTTTGACAACTGTTGCACATGGGGTGGAGCAGGGTGCTCTGACACGCAGTGCCAAGAAAAGTTTTTTATCTGCAGCATCATTTCCAAAGACATTTGATGATTTGTCTTTTGCTGACAGAATGTCTGTCAAGGCCGAAGGTTACGATCGTTTTTCAACATTGTCTGCATATGATCAGCTTGAACTAGAAGGGTTGCACGAAGAACTTGCTAGACAAATAAGCTATGATACAGTTGACGAGAAAGAACCAGACGAGGGGCAGGATGACGACAAACAAAAAGAAGAGCCTTCCCCGGTACAACCTCCGGCACAGCCTCCAGTTTCACCTAAGCAGGGGTATTGTGCGATAAAACATCCGAATATTCCGGCTAATCAAAAAATACCTTTTGGGTCACCTGTCCTGCATGAGCATTTTATATATTGTGCGCCTTATGCCATGGTAAATCGCGGCAGCGGTAAGAGGGTACACCAAGGTTATGACATCGGTTGTACTTTGGAAAGTTTTGGACGACCTGTGTTTGCGCCTGCGGATGGGGTTGTTTCGCTTGTTAAAAAGAACCGTCGTGGCGGTTCTGCGGGAAATTATATTGTCATTAATCATGAAGACGGATTTAAGACATATTATATGCATCTTGATACAGTATTGGTGGCACAGGGGCAAACGGTATCTGCAGGATGTCAAATTGCCACGATTGGAAATACGGGTGCTTCTTTGGAAACTAAAAACAAAAACGATTCAGATCCGCATTTTAAGAAAAGTTTGTCGCATGTGCATTATGAAATGGCTTATACCGGAAATAAAACATCTGTTTCTACAAACGGTAAAACATTAGCTATTACACATGGTTGGCCAGATTCAAAGACCAAAAGCACAAGATATAGTATTGATCCCACTCAATTTATATGTGTGTACGCCAATTTCAAGACAGGGTATTGTGGCAAAACATTCCCATATTTATAATTTTCAGGTCGCGTTAAATTTAGCCTAACAGATTTATGTTTTTTTTGAATTTTACATCAAAACTGCCGTTGTTTACGGGTTTTACAGATATTATATATGGTGTCAACAGGCTGTCGCGCGCCCATTGTTGGAACTTTATTTTTAATATGCCGCTGGCGCCTGTGATGATTGTTGCGTCACGTGTGCCAGATTTTGCCAATTCCATAATCGCACTCCATGCCTGTTCTTCGGTAAGATTGTGTAAATCCAGTTTTGCGTATTTTTGTGGCTGTGGCGCTGGTTCCGGCATTCGTGTTGACAGGTATAGTTGTTTGCGAACTCTGTTTTTTTCATCAGATTCTGGCACAAATACTTGATTGCCCATCTGTTCAATATCAATATCTGTCAGTTGTTTCATTATTTGCCCCACTTGAACACCAGAACGCGTTCCGTGCCAGATAAATCATTTTGTGCAGATACAAATCCCCAACCATATGCGGAAAAGATATTTTTTATATCGTTGCCTTGCCCAATGCCGATTTTCAAGTACAATTTGCCGTCGTTTTTAATCCATTGTTTTGCATTTCTTGCGATTGATTCGTATGCCGCCAGCCCATTTTTATCTGCGTACAGTGCGATTTTTGGGTCGTGTTTTGCACCATCATCAACGCGGTTGTCATTATGTGCAATATATGGTGGATTAGATACGATAATATCAAATCTTTTGCCAAAGTTATATGGTTTTGCAAAATTTGTACGAATAGTTTGTATTTTGTCGCCCAGTCCCAGTGTTTTTATATTGCGTTTTGCAACGCGTAATGCGCATCTGGAAATATCAACTGCGACACCAGTGGTATTAGGGATGTTTTTTACCAATGAACAGATTATACAACCTGTGCCAGTACCCAAATCCAAAATGGCAGTTTTTTTGTTTTTATCGCAGTCTGATATAACGGCACAAACCAATGTTTCGGTATCTGGGCGTGGGTCCAGAGTGTGTTTATTTGTATAAAACTTTAACCCATAGAACCATTTTTGATGAATTATCTTGGCCACAGGCACGCCACGACGCAACTGATGCGCCATAAACCGAACACGCACCCAAGGCAGTTTCTTGGTGTTTTCCGTGATAATACGGGCAGCACGAATGCCCCCAGATTTTTGTAAAATTGCGAACGCTTGATTTATTTTCATAAAATGATTATAATCAGTGTCATGAAAAAAGCAAAAGATATTATTACCACAGCAAATCTGACGCGTCTTGTTATGGCATTGGCTGTACTGCTTAGTCTGATTGCTGTATTTTTGGTTGTTACGCGTCGTGCGCCTGTGCGTTCGCATATAAATAATGAATGTAAGACAGTTGTTGTTGTATCCAGTGGCGATACATTATCTGGTCTGTTATTGGCGCAGGGATTGTCGCACAACGATGTAAATGAAATTGCGCGCGTCTTGAAAAAAGACGCAGATATCACAGGATTGCGCGCCCAGCGTGATAAATTGGAATTTAAGCGTCCTGATACAAATTCGCCTGTGTCACAAATTACAGTTGTTCCGTCACCATGGCGTCAGGTTGAGCTGACATGCAATGAAAATGGTGGCTGGGATTGCAAGACGGTTGATGTTGCACGCGACACGCGTGCTGTATGGCGCACCGGCGAGATTTTAGAAGGTGACAGTTTTTATCTGGCGGGTCAGCGTGCCGGCATCCCTGCTGGTATATTAATAGAAGTATATGACCTGTTGGCGTTTGAAATGGACTTTGAGCGTGATGTTCGTGCCGGTCAAAAGTTCTGGGTTTTATACGAAGAAAACTTTTCTGATGGCGAAAAGATTGATAATGGTAATGTTTTGGCTGTATCTTTTCAGGCATTGCGCGGAAATGTTGAAATGTATCGTTTTAAAAAGTCTGATGGTACAATTGGCTACTATGATGCCGAAGGTAATGGCGCAATTAAATCTTTAAAGCGCACGCCGATCAATAACGCAAAAATAACCAGTAATTTCTCTAAGAAGCGTAAACATCCGGTTCTTGGCTTTACCCGTGCGCACAAGGGTGTTGATTTCCGCGCAGCAACAGGTACACCGATTCCGGCGGCTGGCGCGGGGCGTGTGATTGCACGCAGTTATAATCGTGGACATGGTAATTTTGTAAAGATACGTCATAATGGCTCTTTTGAAACATTGTATGCCCATATGTCCAGATTTGCCAAGGGTGTAAATGTTGGTACAAATGTTCGTCAGGGGCAGATAATTGGTTATGCTGGTTCAACGGGTTATTCAACTGGGCCGCATTTACACTATGAAATTATCAAAGACGGCGTTCATGTAAATCCAATGACAGTAAAATTGCCCGCGATAAGTAATCTGGGCAAGGCTGATAAAAAGAAATTCTTGGAATACCGCAAGACATTGGATCAGGGGATAGAGCACTTACAACGGCACCCATCAATGTTTATTCAATTATAAAATAACGCCCGAACGGGCGTTTTAATTTAAGTTTATTTATGCGGCAATTTGTTTCTGTATGTTGTATGTTTTACGCGGGCTAGGTACCTTTTCCTAAATGATGTATTGCGATTGCAAGATGTAAATAAAAGTTTTATAATATGCATGTCTTATACAAAGACAAAACAAACCTTGAAAAGGAGAAAAAAGAGATGAGAGGACTAACGAACTATGTTCTTATACCATTGACATTTATCGGTGCCCTGAACTGGGGATTGGTTGGTATCTTTGGTTTTGACTTGGTTGCATTTTTATTTGGCCCAGCAACACTGGCCAGTAACATCGTATATGCACTTATCGGTATTGCTGCGTTGATATGGCTGATATGGATGTTCATTGACCGCCCTGTATCACGCGAACGTTAATTGCGTATAACAATAAAGTTTCATGTCTGCGCCCCGCGTCTTGGGGCGTTTTTTTATTGAAAATGGAATCCGTGGTTATATAATGAAAGTACATAAACCAAAGGAGTTTTTATATGTGGACTGCTGTTGCTGTTGTTGTTATTTTTGTATTGTATTTCATTTCTATTTATAACACTCTTATTGCGCGTCGTAATCAGGTACGCGAAGCGTGGGCTACCGTAGATACACAATTAAAGCGCAGATATGATTTGATTCCTAATTTAATTGAAACGGTTCGTGGCGCTGCAAAACACGAAAAAGAAACATTGGCAGAATTGACACAGGCGCGTACAATGGCGATGTCTGAAAATGGTGTAGCCAGTGCAGATGCTCAAAACAAAATTTCACAAACATTAAAAAGTTTGTTCGCAGTTGCTGAAAATTACCCGGAATTAAAGGCAAACCAAAACTTTTTGGAATTACAGCGTGAATTGGCGGATACAGAAACAAAAATCCAAGCCACGCGTCAGTTTTATAATTCTGTTGTTATGGGACTGAATAATCAGATTGAACAATTTCCAT
>JAZOUE010000098.1:0-4744 GCA_045658045.1 Candidatus Enterousia sp. | reverse complement strand
ACTTGCGGGTGTTTTTTTTAATGTGTATGATATGCATTATGATAATAAGTTTAAGTCTGACTGATTTTAGAAATCATACTGCATGTCGCATAAATACATCTGGGCGACATAATGTTATTATTACTGGCCCCAATGGTGCCGGCAAGACCGCAATATTAGAGGCAATATCAATGCTGTCTGGCGAACGCGGTATGCGTGGCGCAACAATGTCTGACATCGCACGATTTAATGGCGATGGTGGTTTTTGTGTTTTTGCAACATCTGATAACGATACAGATTTGTCTGTTTATTTTTCATCTGGCGATACAAATCGTCGCGCAAAAATTGATGGCGAAAATGCACCGCTATCTGAACTGGCGCAATATACCCGTGTTATATGGCTGACACCAAAAGAAGACAGACTGTTTCTTGATGGCGCGGCCGAGCGTCGCGCATTCTTTGACAGGCTGGCGACCAGTTTTGACGCATCGCACGCAGGACGCACCGCAAAGTTATCAAAGCTGTTATCAGAACGCGCATTTGCATTAAAGTCTGGTTCTGACACCCATTGGCTAAATGCGTTGGACACACAAATCGCAGGTGCCAGCGTCGCAATCGCAGTTGCCAGAATACAATACGCAGGCGAACTAAATTACTTTTTGAAAAAGTCTGCAATATCTGTTTCTGGAATACTGGAACAAATGCTGATTGACGGTATGTCCGCAGGCGATGCAGAAAGAAAATATCTGGAATATTTAAAAGAAAACAGAACACTGGTCGGCGATAAAATGGTCTTGGATGGGCCACATAAATCGGACTTTGGTGTTTTTAATACAGAATTAAACCTGCCTGCGCATTTAACCAGTACAGGTCAGCAAAAAACTGTTTTAATAGATTTGATTTTGGCACATGCAAAATTACTGCATACAAAAACAGGAAATCAGCCACTGATTTTATTGGACGAGGCCGCTGCACACTTGGACACAAACGCACGCGAAAATTTATTTGCAGAACTGCGTGATTCAAATGCTCAGGTTTGGGCAACTGGACTGGATGCAGAAATATTTAAAAATGTTCCTGATGCTGTATTTGTTACTTGCCATAATGGGGAAATAAGTAATATAGTATTGGCGGAGTAAAAGAAATGGCGCGTATTGATTATCAAACATTACTAGATAACGCATTAAAGTCAGTCGTCAAGGACGCACTGGTTCATGCACAGTTTAATGGACTGGGTGACGGAACACACTTTTTTATAACTTTTCGCACACGCGACGCTGGTGTTGTTCTGCCGGATTTTTTGCGTATCAGATATCCAGATATTATGACAATTGTTTTACAGTATTCTTATAACAACCTGCATGTATCTGACAAAGAATTTGGTGTACAGTTGACCTTTGACGGTCGTCCGTTCTTTATTCGCGTTCCATTTTCTGCATTGGTTGAATTCAAAGACCCATCTGTTGACTTTATGTTGTCTTTTCAAACAAAGTCACAAACACAGGCCGCAGACAACGATATGGAATTACCGCTGGACGAAAAACCAGATACTGTCCCAGACCCAGGTCGTGTTGTATCACTGGACGAATTTAGAAAAAATAGAAAATAAAAAATACCGGCATTTGCCGGTGTTTTTATTGTTTTGCTATAGACTTTTTATTTTTTCTTTTTACATAACCTTGTTCAAGAACGACATTATTTTCCAACTTTTTCATTTAAAAAAAAGACCACATTTAAAAGTGGTCGGGAGTTCATACAAATTTGACTACACAAATCCCGCACACCTTACGATGTGCAGCATCCCGACCATATGGTCGGGACATTTGTTATCAATAAAGTAGTCAATGGGGTATGAAGCCCGTTCACTAACAAATGTCTGAATTATATTATAATATACTAAATTCATTGATTCAATAATTAAAAATCCCCCAAACGGGGGATTTGTTTTTTTTAGTTCTTTCTTGGGAACTTGACTGCAGCCTGTGCTGCTGCCAAACGTGCGATTGGCACACGGAATGGTGAACACGATACAGAATTAAATCCAACTTGATGGAAGAAGGAAATAGATTCTGGATCGCCACCGTGTTCGCCACATACGCCCAAGTGGATTTTGTCACCCTTGGTTGCACGTGCTTTCTGCACAGCGTCTTTAATCAAAATACCAACGCCCAACTGGTCAACAGATGCAAATGGATCTGCAACATATACACCACGGGCACGATATTCGTCCAAGATTTTTGCAGTGTCGTCACGTGACATACCCAATGTTGTCTGGGTCAAGTCGTTTGTTCCGAATTCAAAGAATTCACAGCTTTCTGCAATTTCATTTGCCAATACTGCTGCACGTGGCAATTCAATCATTGAACCAACTGTGTATTCAACTGATTCGCCTGTTTCTGCGAACAACGACTGTGCAGTTGCATCAATTACAGCCTTGACGATATCAACTTCTTTCTTGGAACCAACCAATGGAACTTCGATTTCTGGGAACACACGAACACCAGCCTTCTTGACTTCTAATGCAGCAGACAAGATTGCGCGTGTTTGCATTTCACAGATTTCTGGATATGTGATTGCCAAACGGCATCCACGATGACCCAACATTGGGTTCTGTTCGTGCAATTGTTCTGCACGTTGTTTGATGAATTCTACAGATTTGCCAATATGATTTGCCAATTCTTCAATTTCAGCTTCTGTATGTGGCAAGAATTCATGTAGTGGTGGGTCAATCAAACGAATTGTAACTGGCAGACCATCCATGATTTTGAACAATTCAACAAAGTCCGCTTTCTGATATGGCAACAATTTCGCCAATGCAGCGCGACGACCTGCTTCGTCTTCAGCCAAAATCATTTCACGCATATCTTGGATACGGCTTGGGTCAAAGAACATATGTTCTGTACGTGCCAGACCAATACCTTCGGCACCAAAGTCGCGCGCTTGTTTTGCGTCTTTTGGTGTTTCTGCGTTTGCCTTGACTGTCAATGTTTTGATTTCATCAACCCATTTCATCAATGTACCAAAGTTACCTGTCAACTCAACAGATACAGTTGGGATTTGACCAGCAATAATCTGACCCTTGGCACCGTCAATAGATACCCAGTCACCTTCGTGGATAACCGTACCATCCGTTGTTTTCAGTGTTTTTGATTCATAGTCAATTTTGATGTCTGGAGAACCAGATACACATGGTGTACCCATACCGCGTGCAACCACAGCTGCGTGTGATGTCATACCGCCGCGCGCAGTAATAACACCCTGAGCTGCGTTCATACCAGCAATATCTTCTGGGGATGTTTCAACGCGAATCAACATAACTTTTTTACCTTGAGACGCCCATTTTTCTGCATCTTCGGCATTAAATACAGCCTGACCAACAGCAGCACCTGGGGATGCAGGCAAACCTGTTGCAATAATTTTCTTTTCTGCTTTTGGATCCAACATTGGGTGCAACAAGTGATCTAATTGTTCTGCACCAACGCGCAAGATTGCTTCTTCTTTGGTCAACAGGCCTTCTTCAACCATTTCAACAGCCATACGAACAGCAGCAGCTGCTGTACGTTTACCGTTACGGCACTGTAACATCCACAATTTTCCATGTTCAATTGTGAATTCCATATCTTGCATATCTTTGTAGTGTTTTTCCAACTTTTCACGAACATCACACAGTTCTGCATAAACAGATGGCATAACCTCTTCCAAAGACAGACGACCTGAATCATCCTTGCTCATTGGCTGTGGTGTACGGATACCTGCCACAACGTCTTCACCTTGGGCGTTAATCAAGTATTCACCATAATATTTATTTTCGCCAGTTGCTGGGTCACGGCTAAAGCATACGCCAGTTGCTGAATCTTCGCCAGAGTTACCAAATACCATCGCCTGAACGTTTACAGCGGTACCCCAATCTGCTGGGATATTGTTCAATTTGCGGTATGTGATAGCCTTTTTGCTCATCCAAGAGCCGAATACTGCGCCAATACCCATTTCCAATTGTTTCCATGGATCTTGTGGGAAAACCTTGCCGATTTTGTGACCGATTTCCTTGAACTTTTCAACCAATTCTTTCAAATCATCAGCTGTCAATTCGGTATCCAGTTTGTAACCTTTGTCTTCTTTCATGCGTTCCAATGTATGTTCAAACAGGTCAATATCTGCACCCATAACAACTTCACTGAACATCATGATAAAGCGACGATAAGAGTCATATGCAAAACGTTCATTGCCAGAAATTTTTGCCAATGCTTTTACTGTTTCGTCATTCAAACCCAGATTCAATACTGTATCCATCATACCCGGCATTGATACGCGTGCGCCAGAACGAACAGATACCAACAATGGATTTTCCAAGTCTGCAAATTTCTTGCCCATAATTGATTCAACATGTGCAATACCACTGCGTACTTGATCCATCAAATCAGCTGGATATGTTTGATTATTTGCATAGTAATATACACAAACATCGGTTGTAACTGTGAATCCAGCAGGAACTGGCAGACCAACCAAGTTCATTTCGGCCAAGTTTGCACCTTTGCCACCCAGCAGATTTTTCATATCTGCCTGACCTTCGGCCTGACCGTTACCGAAAGTATATACCCATTTATTACTCATGGTTTCTCCTTGCGTTTAATTAAAAAATGCCCCAAGATTGTGGGGCAGATATCACATAAAAGCAAGAAAAAAATCAGTCCGAACATCGTTTTTTACATACTGCATGCGCATGCGATTGAAAATAACTTGGAAATATCGCTGTCTGAACGTGAAT
>JAZOUE010000097.1:0-6382 GCA_045658045.1 Candidatus Enterousia sp. | reverse complement strand
CTGTGGATTTGCAATTGCGGGCGACACACCTGCGGTTTATACAACCACGGGCTGGTCCCCAGTACAATTAAACAGTGCAATTAAAAGATACCAAGAATTTATCAACAGCAGATAAAAAACAACTGCTGTTTTTTTATTATTGCAAAGATTCTACATTTCCAATACAATACAAAGTGAACTGACAGGGATGTCGGTTCGGGCCGTCGAAAAGCCCGTTAGGCACGGTGCAAAACGCATCGTAATCCGATGAAAATCGGTGCTTTTGCGCCGTTATTTTTACCCCACCGTATGGTTGGGGTGCCGTTGTAATATATTGAACGCAACGGGGTCAGTTGTCTAATGACTTTTCGAACACCCCGACCGTCATTTTTGTGACGGTTTTTTTAACACAAAAACGGGGGAAGAAATGAAAAGATTCTTATTTATGTTTTTTATTACATTACCAATATTATCATCTGATGCATTGGCCAGCAATGTATGGATAAATGGCGACGGATGTATGATAACTCGCACACCAAGTCCCGATTGGATTGCATGGTGTGGTGGAGCCAAGGAAAAATGTGACGGAACCAAGGCTAAACGCAGAAAACAAACTTTCGTGAACGACGGTGCCTTATGGTCTGTCAGCCACGACAGAAATGGAAACTATGTCTGGTACGCATGTTGCGACGGTCAATTTAAGATAATTGATGCAAAAATTGAATCAAAGGACAGGAAAGACTTGGAAGCTCCAACATACACAGAAAGCAAAACAATAACATTGGATAGCGGCGGAACATGCACATATCAAGCAAAATATAACGCATGTGGCACAGAAATAACCGCACCATGCACCAGCCCAACCGATTGTACGGACGGTTTAATTAAGCGTAATAAAATTTGCATTGAACCGTGTCCAGCAGGCTCTGCATTTGAAAGTACAACATCAAACAAATGCATTGAATGCCCAACAACACTATATTCGGGTCCAACAACCGTCAAGGACAACAGTGGCAAAATCACTGATACATATTGTCTAAAATGCGACGAGGACACTGAAATTTTTGACAAAGAAACAGACACTTGCATTAAAAAATCAGAAATGATTGTAATATCCCCAGAAATTATGGCAAAATGCGGCCTGTGCGATAATAACGAAACCGTAAAAAAATGCATAAAATGTTTCGCAGGCATAGGGGAATATACGGGTCAAACAGAGGAGAACTGCACAAATACCTTTGCAGACAAATGCTTTTTCCAAGATTAAAAAACCGCCGTTTGGCGGTTTTTTATAATCCTTTTTATATCATCTTCCCGCATATCGCAGCCCCCCCGCGGGGGGGGTGTCGCGCAGTGACGGGGTGGGTATTTTATTCCACGTCATGCCCATCGCAGGCATGCTTTGTCATCCCTGCGAAGGCAGGGATAGGGTCTATAAAATTTACAATATTCAAACATGTGTAATATGTGTTATTTTGGCTCGCTACGCTCACACTGTATAGTCCCACTCCTGCCTACGATAGGCTTGACAAGAGTTTTTAAGTTTTATTCCTTGTACACTCTACCTGCGCCGGTATGACGGCGACAAGTTCCCCTCTATGGAGGGGTGTCACGAAAGTGACGGGGTAGTGGAAAATAAAAAGCCCCAAAAAACGGGGATTTTTATTATTTTGTTTCTGCTGGTATTTCTGGCAATGGTTCTTGTAATGGCTGAACATTTTCAGTCTGAACCAATTCTTTACGCAAATCACTTTGTGCGTTGCCCATATCAGACTTTGATGCAATCAGTGCCAATGCCGCACATAAAACAAAGAAGATTGTTGCCAACCATGCTGTTGCGCGTGTCAAAAAGTTTCCAGCCGCCGCACCAGTCAACGCACCGCCAAACATCGATGCCGCAGACGATCCAGACATACCAGACCCTTCGGACTTTTGTAATAAAATCAAGCCAATCATCATAACTGCGACGATAACCAATAAAACTAATAAAATTGAAAACATATTTTTTCCTTTTAATCTAATATCTGTGTGTAATTCTAAATATGAAAACCTTAAATTGCAAGGACTTTCAATAATTTTTCTGCTGCGTCAATTGTCGCTGCCTTTTTAGAAGTCCCCTGCCCCTGGGCAGTTTTTCCCATCGCACAAACACGCACATTAAATACAGGGTTATGCGATGTGCCTGTTGTTTCCAAGAACTCATAAACAGGCAAATTACCATTATCTGCTTGCTGAACAAATTCTTGCAGCGCAGTTTTTGGATCTTTTGGGGCAACAACATCCGCCGCCGCCAATTCGCGCCAAATATCAACGATAACATTTTTCGCTGTTTCAAATCCGGAATCCAGATAAATTGCACCAAATACAGCCTCCATCGCGTCAGCCATAATATGAACAATACGCCCAGCAGTCATATGACCATGCTTTATATGCCTGTCCAACCCCATCTGACGCGCAACATTACCCAGCGTTTCCGTTGAAACCAACATCGCGTGTCTGCGTGCCAGTTCGCCTTCGCTTTCATTTGGGTACATTTCGTACAGCAAACCTGCCACAGACAGTCCCAACACGCGGTCGCCAATAAATTCTAGACGCTCGTTATTCTGAACAGAATTCGCACCACTTTGCGTCAGTGCTAATTCTAACAGTTGCTTGTTTTTAAATTCGTAATTCAGTTTTATCATTTTAATCTATACCCATTCCAAATCTGTCCCAGCGCATTTTATTACCCCATGACCAAAACGCCAACATTGGTGCATAATAGTTATGTGAATACCACACAAACCAAACGCGACCCAATACGTTATCACGGGAAACAAAGCTGACATCTGCACGACTGTCGTTACTGTTATCGCGGTTATCACCCATAAAGAACAAATGCCCATCTGGCACTGTAAATACAGGCGTATTATCCAGCGGTGCATTATCTGCCATTTCAATAATACTGTGTTCAACACCGTTTGGCAAAACTTCGGTATATTCTGTTGCTTCAAACACACCACACGCCCCAGAATACATACGACACAGGCTGTCGGCCTTATACTCTATGGTATAATTAAATGGTGCAGGTTGATTATCAATCCAGATTTTATCGCCCTTGATTGACATATTGTCTTTATAGAATCCAACGCTGCGCATAGATTTTGGCAACATCGCAACAATATAAGGACGTGGGTCTTTGCGTTCAACCATTTTTCCATTTATAATCAGACGACCGTCTTGCATTTGGATTTTATCGCCAGGCACACCGATTAAACGTTTAACATAATCCTGGGATTGATTGACCGGATTGCGGAAAACAATAACGTCACCAACATTGGGTTCTGTGGCCCAGAAACGACCATTCCACAATTTCCAAGAACCAAATGGGAACGAATATCTGGAATAACCATACGTCCATTTTTGCACAAATATATGGTCGCCAACATGCAATGTCGGAATCATTGACCCAGATGGAATATTAAATGGTTCCAGTAAAAAACTGCGAAAAATAATAGCAATCAACGCACCATAAAATATAGTATTAAACCATTCACGTGCGACATTTTTATTCTTGGCTGGCATAACAAAATCCTTTATTTAACAGGCACATATTATAACTTGCACAAACTTAATTCAAGTTATAATATACACAATATGATATCTTTGAATTCAATCATATTTAACGGAATGGAAGCAACACCGATTGATGTTCAGGTGCAACTGTCGTCAGGGCTTTCAAAACCAGAATTTAATATTATCGGGCTGGCGGATCGGGCGGTCAAAGAATCTGCAGAAAGAATCAGAAATGTTCTGTCGGCATTAAACTTGTCGTTGCCACCTAAAAGACTTACTGTAAACCTGTCACCGGCAGATGTTGAAAAAAGCGGTTCACACTTTGACCTGCCGATATTGTGCGGAATATTATGCGCAATTGGCGTATTACCAGAAAATGAACTGGAAAAATATCTTATCTTGGGCGAGGTGGGCTTGAACGGCGCAATTGTGAAAACAGACGCTGTATTACCAGCCAGCGTTTGGGCCAACAGTCATAATCTGGGCATTATATGTCCTGGCGACCAAGGGGCCGAGGCACGCTGGGCCGGCCACACAAATATATTGGCACCATTTCATGTTGTGCAATTGATAAACCATTTCAAAGGCACACAAATTCTGCCGTTGCCTGAATTATCAGCCCCACAAACAACAACAAATTCAACCCTTGACATGGCAGAGGTGCATGGTCAAGCCGCCGCCAAGCGTGCGCTGGAAATTGCCGCAGCTGGTGGTCATGCAATGCTGATGGTTGGGCCGCCGGGGTCTGGTAAAACGATGCTGGCATCAAGACTGCCAACAATTATGCCAGAAATGACAGCCGAAGAAATTTTAGAAACATCCATCATCTATTCAATTGCAGGTCAGTTAAATAATAAATCACTGATGTCATCGCGCCCATTCCGCAGCGTACATCACACATCCAGTCCTGTGGCATTGGCTGGTGGTGGTTCTGATGCACGACCAGGGGAAATATCATTGGCACATAATGGGGTTTTATTCTTGGACGAATTACCAGAATTTAACCGCGCCACACTGGAAATCTTGCGTCAGCCAATGGAATCAGGCCGTATTTTAATTTCCCGCGCACGACGAAACGCGACATACCCTGCGCGCTTTCAACTGATTGCTGCGATGAACCCATGTCCATGCGGACACTTGGGCAATGCCGCCCTGTCCTGCTCCAAGGCACCCCGCTGTGCCGAAGCGTATCAGAACAAAATATCCGGCCCATTACTGGATAGAATTGATTTGCATGTTGATGTTGACGCGGTCAATCCTTGGGAAATGACAACAGACAACACACCACGCGAAAGCAGTAGCGACATCAGAAAACGCGTTGTATCTGCGCGCAATATACAAATCGCACGTCAAGGCAAGGTTAACGCACATCTGGACGGTGTTGAACTGGAGCAACATGCAAAATTGAACGACGAACTGACCGCATTTTTAAATTCTGCTGCTGAAAAGATGGGAATGTCCGCCCGCGGTTATAATCGCATCAAACGATTGGCACGCACAATTGCAGACCTGCGTGGCAGTAATGACATCGAAATGTCCGATTTAGCCGAGGCATTATCATACCGCCCCATCAACCGCGGTAAATACGGCGTAAAGTAATAAAAAAATCCCCCAAACTGGCATATCATAGACGCGACCGGAATAGTTGTTATATATTCCTTACCCCATCCCCAGGTGGAGAATTTTGTTCACTATTCCCCGTCATACCGACGCAGGTCGGCATCCATTGCGTTCGTGTTACCTCGGTTTTGAGCGGAACACAGTGGACCACGACGGGTAATTAGTATGTTTTAAGATTTACTTTCTTGCTTGTTTTTATATTTACATTTTTTCGTAAATGATTTATAATTTTTTTGAATCCAAGGGATTGGATTCGGGGCTGTGGTAGGCCCACTTCATCCGGTACAAAACTGTGGCGTATCGTGAATCCGATATGCTTCCTGTGGTTTTGTGTCGTTATTTATCCCTGACTATAAGTGTCGGGGGGCTGTTTGCCATACAATAGGGGCAACCCAAAAGCAACAGAATCAACGATGAAGTGATTACCAACTCCCCGACCGTCATTCCTTGGCGGTTTTTATTTTTTCCACTGGGGGGGATGTTATGAAAAGATTTTTATTGTTTTTATCTGCGGTATTTATCGCAACCACCGCAATTGCACACACGATAAATTGGTATGTAGACGGTTCTGTTTATCACACAACCACATGTGAAAGCGGTGAAAATGTTACACCACCCACCGCCCCAGAAAAATATGGGTATACGTTTCAGGGGTGGAAAGAATATATACAGATTGAGTATCTGGGATCCACCGGAACACAGTATATTGATACGGGAGTTATATACAACGACAACATGAATATAAAACTAAAGTTTATTATTGAAACTTTGAATGAAAATATGGCTTTGTTTGGCTATAGATTTGTAGACAAAGCAACACCAATTGGCAATATGAGATATGTTTTCGTGTATAAAGATGGTAGATTGGGTTTAAGATTAGGAACAGAGGAAATGAATACAATGAATTCATCTCCCGCAATAAATGCAAATGTAGTATATGAAATACAACTTAAAAATAAAAATTTGTATGTAAATAATCAGCTAGTTGCGTACGAAAAAGAAGTTTTTCGTACAAATGATTTCGGTGTAATACACCTTTTGCATATTAATACCGACAATTACTATGACAAAGACGTAAACAATATTTTTTATGGAAAAATATATTATTCCCAAATCTACGACAACGATGTCCTTATCCGCGATTTTATCCCTGTTCTTGATAAGAATGGCGTGCCGTGTATGTATGATTTAGTAGAACATAAATTTTATTATAACGCAGGTACTGGCG
>JAZOUE010000096.1:0-2753 GCA_045658045.1 Candidatus Enterousia sp. | reverse complement strand
ATTCGTATGAATGACTTGGCGGCAAAAACGCAATCTGGTACGCGTATTTATGGGCGTGATTTATCAGCGGTCAATGATGGTGAATTGGTTGCTGGTGCATCATTGACGCGTGCGTTGCGCGTTGGTATGGGGGACAAGATTTCACTGGTGTCTGCCAATGGTGCAACGCCAACGCCATTTGGTTCAATGCCACGTATTATGGCGTATCCAGTGGTCAGTTCTTTCTTTATGGGAATGTATGAATATGATTCTGGGTATATTTTTATGCCGTTGGAAACAGCGCAAAAATATCTGAATATTCCAAATTCTGTGACGCATATTGATTTGTTCTTGAAAAATCCCGAAGACACAACAAATGTTGCGGCTGCACTGGGGCGGTTATTGCCAGAAGGCTTTGTCGTTCGCGATTGGCGTGATTTAAACCGTGGTTTTGTTGGTGCCCTGCAGGTTGAATCAAATGTTATGTTCTTGATATTGTTGCTGATTGTGATTGTGGCGGCATTTAATATCGTTTCGTCGTTGGTTATGTTGGTCAAAGACAAAAACAAAGATATTGCGGTACTGCGCACGTTTGGTGTGTCACGTAAATCAATGATGAAAATATTTGTCTTGTCAGGCACAGCAATTGGTGTGATTGGTGCGTTCTTTGGTACAATATTGGGTGTTTTGGTTGCGACTTATATTGAACCAATTCGTCAGTTTTTCCAATGGCTGACAGGGCGCGATTTATTTCCGGCAGAATTATATTATTTATCTGAACTGCCATCTAAATTGGTGTGGACAGATGTGTTGGGAATTGCACTGATTGCGGTGCTGTTGGCCTTTCTTGCAACGTTATACCCTGCGTGGAAGGCGGCAAACACAGATCCAGTAGAGGTTTTGCGAAACGAATAAAAGGAAGATTTGTAAATGGCGAATATTTTAGATTCTTTATCAAGGGTGCGTCAGGGCGATGTCGTTCTGTCCGTGCGTGATATTAAAAAGACTTTTATCGAAGGTGGCCAGCCATTGCATATTCTGCGTGGTGGTGGGTTTGATTTGCATCGTGGTGAAATTATTGCATTGGTTGGACAATCTGGGTGTGGTAAATCTACATTGTTACAATGTGTGGGATTGCTGGATAAACCCAGCGGTGGCAGTATTGTTGTCGGCGGTGTGCCGGTACATAAGATGGATGAAGATATGCGTACCCAGATTAGACGCAATAAAATCGGATTTGTTTATCAAAAGCATAATTTATTGTCTGACTTTACAGCGCTGGAAAATGTAACGTTGCCAATGTTGGCAAATGGTATGGACGAAGATGTTGCAAACGCACGCGCGATAAAATTGTTAAAGTCAACAAATGTCGCACATCGTGCATCACATACACCCAATGAAATGAGCGGTGGTGAACAACAGCGTACGGCACTGGCACGTGCGTTGGCAAACAACCCAGAAATTTTGTTGGCAGACGAACCAACCGGCAGTCTGGATCCACAACACGCAGGTGCGGTATTTGATTTGCTGTTGGATATTGTGCGTAAAAATAAAATGGCAATGTTGTTTGTTACACACGATATGAATCTGGCAGACAAGGCAGATAGAAAAATAACAATTCACAACGGAATCGTTCAATAGTATAATAGAAAAAAACAAAAGGGAGAGAGAGCTATGAAAAAAATACAACCAAAACAATCATACAAATGTGTTTATACCCGTTCACAAAAAATCAAGGGTTGGTTGGCATTTATAATGTTGTTTGTTTGCGGTGTTATGGTTGGAACTGGGATTGCACAGAAAAATGTTGCACTAAAACAAAAAGCAGATGTTCAACAGACAGAACAAAAGGAAACGTGTGCTGTTGTCGAAGAAATTCAACTGCGTTGGTTAAATGATGAAAGTTCTGATATGATAGAAGACCATCAGGCAAATGTTCGTGTTTATGAAACGTTGTTCCAACACGGTTGTGATGTAAACAAGGATAAATATCGCGCCGCAATTGCACGTGAAATGACAATAATTGAATCCTTGGGTGGCGCACAAACAATGAAATCCACGTGCGAACAAATAGAAGCGTCTTTGTTAGACAGATTGCCAAGTGGTCATGCGGGTGTTGATTCCGAACAACGAATTGAACGTGCAAAAATTTATGCGAATTTGTCTGAACGTGGCTGTCCAGAAAATTTGGCAAAGTATGTTGCGTTGGCAAAACAAGAACTGGAAATTGCGCGCGCACTGGAAGACGATGAGTTTGACGAAGTTGAAACAATCGAAGTTGTTGAAACATATAAACGTCTGAATATGCAGGCGGCAGCACAGGAAATTTTCGAAACTGCAAAAAAACTGACAAATCCGACGATTGATTTTATCTTGCAGGTTGAAAAAATTATAACCGGACAATAAGGGCGATTAAATGAAAATACTGGTGGCGTTATTGGGTTTGATTATCACAACTGGCGCATATTGCGAAGAAGAGTATGAAGAGTATATAGAAGAAGAGTATGTGCCTGTGGTTGTTGAACGCATGTCTTGTTCTGATATGCAGAAAAGAATGTCAGAATTAAAACCTGTTGCTGAAACAGATGATGATGCGTATTTTGAACTAGAAGATTTAAAGGTTCAATATCGCAGTACTTGTACGCGCAGTGCATCTGCCAGACGTGCGTCCGGCCGTAATGATGTTGTCGTAGAAGAGGTTGTTTACGAAGAAGAATATACAGAAGAAGATGTCGCCGAAGAAGAAACAACCCTTGTTGCCGAGGTTGAAGAAC
>JAZOUE010000095.1:0-3629 GCA_045658045.1 Candidatus Enterousia sp. | reverse complement strand
TATTAAAATAAAAAAATGTAAAAATTTGCTTTTTTTATAATGTTTTTTATGTCATAATACAAGAGATAATAAGGGGAGGCTGTTCTATGTCTGGAATATTTAAATTGTTTGGTATGTCTATTTTATCTGTTGGTGCGTGTTTGCTTGCGGATGTTGCGGATGCTGCAACGGGGCGTGCGAATTATGCTAATGTGCGACCAACAACATTGGGGGCGAATGCCGCTCGTATGCCAAGTATGCCTACTATGCCGATTATGTCGACTGTAAATATTGCCAAGGATGTTTTGCCTGCTAATAATCCGGATGGTGACAATAATCCAGGTGGTGGCAATAACGATAACCCAAATAATCCAGATGACCCAAAAGACGACCTTACTACGAATTGTCCAGATGGTGGTGTCGAGAATTCTGAATATACAATTGATGATTGTATGCGTGATGTTTTGGCGTGTGTAAACAATGGTGCGTTACCAAATGGATTGAATGATATGTTTAATGCAGATTTGCGCGCATCTATTATAAATGGTATGGGTTTGTGTTATAATCAGGTTGATAAGTGTATAAGTGAAATTAGACGCAATTGTAAACGTGTTTATGGAACACGTGCGGATGTTTGGATTGACTTTAATTCACGCAAGGTTCAGCCGGAATATTACAGCTTTGTTTTGCGTAATACAGGTTTAACACCAACTCAGGCAGAAAATACATGCTTGTTACTGGATAGAAATACATACGGTAAATCTTTTGCAGCGGTTAATAATTCAGACAAAGTTACCAGTGAGTATGATGAAAAGATAGGTGCTTATAATGAACAAGAGGGTGGTTCTTTGTCCAAAGATGATCCAATGGGGCCAAATGTTAATACAAATGGCAAGGTTGATGGGCAACGTGGGCATTATGCGCGCTGGGATGCTGTAAATGCAGAATGTTTAATTCGTGTTGCTGCGTATAACAAAGATAAACAAATTACAAACAGTTGGTTGTTTGGTACAATTGGTGATGAACAACCTGCAGAAGTATGGCGTGTTGCTGGCGATACTTTTACATGTAACAAAGACTTGTTTGGTTTTTCATTAAAGAAAGATACTGCAACAGTTGCGTTATTAGGTGTTGGTGGCGGAACTGTCTTGGGTGCTGGTGTTGGTGCTGCGGTTGGTGCTGGTATTGCTAATAAATACGCAGAAATTTGTTCAAATAAACAATATCGTGAAAACTTGTTAACCAAGATTAAAGAATCAGATGTAATGACACAGTTAAGCGAGTTCTTGACATATGATATAACGCGTACAACCAAAGAAATAAATAAGGAGTTGTGTGAAGAAATAGTATCTTTGCAGGATGTATATGAAAAATATAATGTTAAAATTACACAGTGTTATAATTATAAGAATGTTGGAAGCTTGGCGGAATTGAATGGTTTCGTTATAGGATGCGAGGAAGATGAACCGCTTGAACAGTGCTTGGCAGCGTTCATTACAGAATATTATAATAACAGCGCATTGAGTACTTTTGCAACTGGACAGGGAATCTCTAAGGATGATGCAGTTGCGTCTGCTGCTGCGGCATTAAGCAAATGTTTTGATGAAGATCCAAATGTTCCAGATGATTATATTGTTAATACGGATAAGTGTTCACTTGCAGAAGAGATAATGCAGGCCGCTGGTTTTAAATGGTTGGTTGCTGGACCGTGTAAATTTAAACCTATTAACAAGGCAAAGTTTGATTTGAACCGTAGCGTTACTTGTTCTGTAAAGGGTAATTCCATGTGTGAAGATTATACAGATACAAAAAAAGATTTGGATGCTTTAAAGAATGTGATTGATTCGATTGAGGTAAAACAATTTGTGAATCGTGGTGCAACAGTTGGCAAGGGTGCTGGTATTGGTGCTGCGATTGGTGCTGGGGCTGGTGGTTTGGCTACTGCAATTACAGCATTGGTTGAACATGATAATATCAGCTGTCGTGTTGGTGATGGTTTGGGTCAGGTTGGTTTAAACAAATCTTATTCAATTGATAGTCTGAAAGACTTGTATGTTAAATGGAATCTGAATTTGCCTGATACACAGGTTATGGGCGCAACGGGTGCAGTCACAGATGAAGAATCTTGGAAAGATGTTTGTGATGATTATTCTGTACAGAGCAAATGTGAGAATGCACAGTTCTATTACAGAAATAAGTCAGATGTATTGGAATGGATTTATTCCGCATGTACATGGGATGAAGCGACAAGAACATGTAATCCAAATAAGATATTGTTAAAATCGTATGGTGTAGTTGAATAAAAAAATCCCCCGATTGGGGGATTTTTTATTTTGTAAAATTTATACTAAATGCTATTGTTATTGGGATGAAAAAAGATATACCTGATTTTGAACTGGAAATTGCGTCCGGTGCAGATTTTGTCGCCGGTGTGGACGAGGCTGGACGCGGTCCATTATGTGGGCCTGTTGTGGCGGCGGCTGTTATATTTCCGAATCGCGAAATTGAAATTCCTGTTGTTATTCGTGATTCAAAACAAATGACTGCGCGTCAGCGTGCAGCCGCATTTGACTGGATTGTAAATAATACAATTTGGGCTGTCGCAGAATGCAGTCCAGCGGAAATTGATGAACTGAATATTTTATGGGCATCTATGTTGGCAATGCGACGTGCGGTTGCAAAATTAAATATACAACCGCAACATTGTTTGATTGATGGCAATCGTGTGCCAGACGGGTTAAATGGTACGCCTGTCGTACATGGTGACGCGCGTTCGTTGTCAATTGCGGCGGCATCTATTATTGCCAAGGAAACACGTGATAAAATAATGAATGATTTGGCAAAACAATTTCCGCAATATGGTTGGGATAAAAATGCGGGGTATCCGACAAAATCTCATTTGCAGGCAATTGATTTGTATGGTATAAATCAACATTATCGTAAAAGTTATGGACCAGTAAAAGAAAGGATGAAAAATGAAAATTCGCACGATTGAAAATCTGGATTTGTCGGGAAAGTTTGTTTTATTACGTGATGACTTTAATGTGCAAATTGTTGATGGAAAAATTACAGACGCATTTCGTATCGAACAAAGTATGCCAACTATAAACGCATTGCGTAATGCAGGTGCCAAGGTTGCAATTGTTGCGCATCGTGGCCGACCAAAGGGACAACGCAATATGGAATATACACTGCAGCCAATTGCAGATTATATGAATATTCCGTTGATTTCTGATTGCTTGGACAAAGAATTTATGACAGGTATGCAAAACGGTGATGTTGTATTGCTGGAAAATGTTCGTTTCTATGAAGGCGAAGAAAAAAATGACCCTGCATTTTCTGCAGAATTGGCACGTGGTTTCGACTTGTTTATAAATGATGCGTTTGCAGTTTCGCATCGTGCGCATGCCAGTACAGTTGGTGTGGCAGAAATTCTGCCGTCTTATGCTGGGAAATTGTTGGCAGATGAAATTATGCATTTGACTGCTGTGATGGAAAATCCAAAGCGTCCGCTGTTGTCCATTGTCGCAGGCAGCAAGGTTTCTACAAAAATCGGTGTGTTAAAAGCATTGGCGAAATTATCAGATACAATGATTATTGGTGGCGCATTGGGAACTACATTTAACTATGCAATGGGGGCACAGGTTGGT
>JAZOUE010000094.1:0-3861 GCA_045658045.1 Candidatus Enterousia sp. | reverse complement strand
GAACTGAATGTATTTAAAGATATTCCGTTGTTTGGTAAATTATTCTGGAACAGGTCTGTTGATATAAATATAGAATTTGATGACTTTGTTATGTATCGCGATTTAAATATTCAAAATCTGGATTTAGTATTAAAAGCGCGTGATAATAATGTCAGGGTTGATTCTGAATTGTCTATTGCAGAAGGTAATGTCGTTTTTGCAATTGATGGAGATGTTGACAGCGAAGGAATTTTGACAGCAGATGTTGGTTTCTTGGGTAAGGATGTATATGTTGGTGATATATTAAAAGAAATAAATAAATCTGATTTTATATCAGAATTGCCGGTAAATATTGATTTATATGTTAAAACACATGGTAAAAATTTATCAGAAGTAATGCAGAATTTAACAGGGCCTGTGAATGTTTATTCTGTTGGTTCTGGGTATGCACATTCCGATTTGGTTACATATATGTACGGGGCTGACTTTTTAACCACATTGCGTCATAGTATCCAAGACTTGTTTAATTCTGAAAAAAAATATAACCAAATAAAGATTTCTTGTTTGGCTTTGAATGCAAAATTACGCGATGGTGTTTTTGAAACGCAAAATGGCTTTGCAATTGAAACAAATGCGATAAATGTTCGTTTGGCGGGTAGTTTGGATTTAGGTGGTGAAAAAATGAATTTGTCTTTAACAACTGTTCCTGTGCGTGGGTTAAAGCTGTCACTGACGGGAAAAGTTGTGAATTCCATAGCGCTGACAGGTAATTTAGCAGAACCTGATATTAAAATAAGTGGTGCGGCTGTTGCGGGCAAGGTTGCATCTGCTACGGGTATTGGTTTGTTGCTTGCACCTTTGACAGGTGGTTTAAGTCTGGTTGCAGGTGCAGGGCTTGGATTGGTTGCAGGCGATTTGTTGGAAAATTGGCTGGCAGACAGTCATCCATGCGAAACAGCAATGGAACGTGGTGCGCCATTGTATCGTGATGATCCTGAATGGCTGGGGATGCCTTTGTCTGAACTGATTGACGCTGTGATTTATAAAAATAGCAGTCAAATTATTCCTGTTTCCGAATAAAAGATAATATCTTGGTTTTTAGGTTCTTTTTGGTCTTGCACCGAATCGGTGTTTTTTGGTACACTAAACACAACGAGTGTAGGAAACCACACATATAAGTAAAAGGAAACAGGAGCGTATAATGGAATTTTCAGTATTTCGTCAGGTCTTGATACGTGCGCTGGGACATATGCAGTCTATTGTTGAAAAGCGTGCAACACTGCCGATATTGATGAATGTAAAATTAGAAGTTGCAGATGATTTAATCTTGTCCGCAACAAATGTTGATTTAGAATTGGTTGAACATGTGGCTGCAGATATCACATTGGGTGGTAAGACAACTGTTCCTGTACAGATGTTGTATGACATTGTTCGTAAATTGCCAGATGATGCAGAAATTTCTTTTAAACAATCTGGCGATCAGTTGGTTGTGTCCAGTGGTCGTGCGGTATTTCGCTTGCCAACATTGCCTGCGGAAAATTTTCCAGCAATGGCGGGCAGTAATTTGACCACTAAATTCCAAATGACAACAGGTGATTTGGCTCATTTGATAAATCAGACCAAATTTGCAATCCCAACAGATGATGTTCGTTATCATTTGGGCGGTATTTATTTCCATATTTCTGATGATAGCGGTGAAACAAGATTGACTGCGGTTGCAACAGATGCTCAGCGTATGGCGTTGTGTGCGATGCCGGCACCTGCGGGCAGTGCGGAAATGCCATCTGTTATTTTGCCACGTCGTGTAATTGGCGAATTGTCTAAATTGTTAGAAGATGCCAATGTTGATGATGTTACCGTTGAATTGTCTGATACCAAGGCGCGTTTTACAGTTGGTTCAGCGATTCTGACAAGCAAATTGGTTGATGCACAGTATCCAAACTATCGTGTTGTTATTCCAAAGGGTAATGACAAGATTGCAATCTTGGATAGAAAACAGTTTATCAATGCAGTTGACTTGGTTTCTGTTGCCAGTGTTGATAAAACAAAATCTGTTCAATTGACATTCAGTATGAATAAACTGGTTATCAATGCGTCCAGTCCAGATGCTGGTACCGCAACCCAAGAATTAGATATTGAATATAATGGTGATGCATCTTTCACGGTTGTATTTAATGTAAAGTTCTTGTTGGATGTTGCGGGTCAGGTTCAGGGCGAAAAGTTCCAGATGGAAATGCAAGACCCATTGGCACCAACAAAAATAAATTCAACCGACAAAGATACAGATGCGCTGTATGTATTGATGCCGATGAGAATGTAAAACAAGAAAATAAAAAACCGTCAAATGACGGTTTTTATTTTGGCAAAAAATTGCAAATTGAAATTTTTATGGTACCCTAATGACGACAAACAAAAGAGGAAAATATGATATTGGATGAAATAGCGCCAGGTTCAATGCCACCAAAAAAGATGAATGCGATTATAGAAGTGGCCGAAGGCGGATATGTTAAATATGAAATCAATAAAGAAACTGGTTTGTTAAAAGCAGACAGAATTTTACATGCGCCAATGGCGTATCCTGCAAATTATGGTTATTTTCCAGGTACTTTGGGCGATGATGGGGATCCGTTGGATTGCGTGGTTGTTTGTAATGCACCATTGCGCCCAGGTATTTTGATTGAAGTGCGCCCAATTGGTGCGTTATTGATGGAAGATCAGGCCGGTGGGGATGAAAAAATTATTTGCGTTCCACGCGACAAGGTTGATCCATTCTATACTGATACAGAATTTGTTGAACAGTTGCCTGCAATTCTGCGTTCCAAGATAAAATATTTCTTTCAGCATTACAAAGACTTGCAGCCACATGCGTGGTCCAAGGTTATTGGCTGGGCAGACAGGGAAACTGCAGATAAATTGATTATGGACAGTATTGACAGATATTGGGCAAATAAACGAAAAGCGCAATAAAAAGTTCTTGCGTTGAATTTGTTCGTTCGTATAATCAAACAGTTAAATTAAACAAGGGGTATTTATTATGGCATCTTATATTGCAAATGATATGCGTGTGGGTTGGGTGATTTCGCATAACGGTAAACGTTATTCTGTAACATCTATTACCAAGGTTAAACCAGGCAAGGGCGGTGCATTCGTTCAGGCAGACCTGCGTGATATTGATTCGGGTAACAAAGGCGGCGATCGCTGGCGTGCAGAAGACAAGGTTGAAAAACTGATGGTTGAAGATTTTGATTGTCAATATTTGTATGCAGATGGCACAGATGCTTTCTTTATGAATTTGTCTGATTATGAACAGTTTACAATGCCTGTTGATTCATTGGGTGAATCTATGAAATTCTTGGCACCAGAAATGATTGTAAAGGCAAACTTTGTCGAAGGTCAGCCAGTATCTATTTCTTTGCCAAAAACAGTTGTTGCAATCGTTGAAGAAACAGAACCTGCGTTAAAGGGTCAAACAGTTTCATCCAGCGGTGGCAAACCTGCGATTTTGGATAACGGTGTTCGCGTTCAGGTTCCTTTGTTTATCGAACAAGGCGAAAAGATTGTGGTAAATACTGAAACTCTGGAATATGTCGAACGCGCAAAATAAAATTTAATGGCATATCTACGGGCGGGGGCGACATCTCATGTAGCGTTATGTACACTACGATGTCGCCCCCATTCCGTATCTATACCATTATCTTTTATTTTTACGCTAATCACGGACAGGGGATGGCTCATGTAACTTTTGTACACTACGATTCCCGATTTGTTTTTATCTAAATCATTCTAATTTATTTTTACCGCTAATCGTGAATGGTGTTGGTGGGAATCTTATGTAGCGTTATGTACACTACGATGTCGCCCCCATTCCGTATCTATACCATT
>JAZOUE010000093.1:0-13460 GCA_045658045.1 Candidatus Enterousia sp. | reverse complement strand
CCAACCCGTTTATCTATACCATTATCTTTTATTTTTACGCTAACCACTAACCACTAATTTATTTTTTCGTTAATATTTGTTTTCGCTGCCCATAATGCTTTTTATTTCATCAATGCATGTTTGGGTTACGGAAGTTTGTGCTTCTCTTAAATAATCGCGTGGGTTAAAGTTATTTGGATTTTGTGCCAATGACTTGCGAACACCGGCAGTGAACGCCAAACGCAGGTCGCTGTCCACATTGATTTTACATATATTTAATTTTGTTGCGCGACGCAGTTGTATTTCGTCGATACCTAGTGCGCCTGATATTTTTCCGCCAAATTCATTTATTGTGCTAATCAATTTTTGTGGGATGTTTGAAGCGCCGTGTAATACCAATGGAAAGTCGGGCAGGCGTGTTGCGATATCTGCCAAGATGTCAAAACGCAATTCTTCTGATGCGGTCTTGCGTTTATAGGCGCCGTGACTGGTTCCGATGGCAACGGCCAGCGAGTCAATATTTGTTTCTTTGACGAATTTTTCAACATCTGCTGGGTTGGTGTATCCAATTGTACCGAATGTGTTTTCATCTTCGATTCCGCCCAGGGTTCCCAGTTCTGCCTCGACTGATACATTATGTTTATGGGCAAGCTCTGCGACATTTTTTGAAATTTTTATATTTTCGTCAAAAGGCATTTTGCTTGCATCAATCATAACAGATGAAAATCCCAGTTTGATTGCTGTTTTGCATGCGTCGATGCTGGAGCCGTGATCCAGATGTAGGGCAATTTGTTCGTGCGGTTGGATGTTGGCGCCGCGTATCATTCCAATCAGCATATCATCGCCCATATATTTTAATGCGGATTCTGATACGGCCAGAATTACAGGACTGTGTGTTTCGCGTGTGGCATTTAGTATTGCGTTTAATGTTTCCATATTATAAAAGTTAAATGCGGGTATGGCGTATCCGCCAGTAATTGCATCTTGAAACATTTTATTTGTGTTTACCAGTCCCAGTTCTGTATATTTCATTAGAATTTCCTTTTTAAACAATTATAACATATTTTGTATATTTTTGTGTCAGTTTTTTATTGGGTTTTCTTGACAATCGGTCAAAATTTGCAACAATTGTTACGAATCGGGGGCCGGACAGAGAAAACGGTAATTTTACAAAGGGTAGAAAAATGAAAAAAACTTTGTTTGTATTATTCGGTTTGGTTGTTTTGGCCGGCTGTTCTTCTTATGATTATTACAAGGGTGATGTGCGCTATGTTCAAGATGGTGAAGATTGTATCTTTACATCAACAGAGGCAGGTCGTCGCTATTCAAGTGATATCAGCGAATTAGACACAGATAAAGAAATTGTTTATCGTAACACAATGTGCCGTGATTTGTATTTGAATGATGTTGCAGGTCAAATTCAGCGCACAGAACGTCAGGTTTTGACAACAGTTGCGCCAAAGGCAGTGGTAAAATCAGATTGTGGTTGCTGTCAAAAAAAGACAACAAAAAAATATGTTTTTGTAAAATAGTTCAAAAAAAACCGCCGATTGGCGGTTTTTTTTACTTTTGTGTTTGAATTGTGTTTTGTTTTGTGATAGAATACTAGGAAAAGAAAGGAGTTTTTTATGAAAAAAGCTGTAAATAAATTGAACTTTTTTATCGTGGGCTTGATGGCAAGTGTCACGTCGGCTGTGGCTGCGGATAGTGATACAACCACTACTGCGAATGGTATTTGCACTTTGGTTGAAAAATTAGGTGATTTGTTGGGAACATTGCGTACAATGGCATTCATTGGCGCTGGTTTCTTGATTGCGCAATGGGCGTGGGAATTTATTACAAAGCCAGAAGAAGTAAAATTGGATAAATTAAAGCCAAAGGGTGTAGGTATGGTTGTTGGTTTTATCTTGCTGTTCGGTATTGGTCTTGTAATTGGTTTCTTGATGGACGTTGCAGGTAAAGCTGGCTGTGCTGATGAATTTATAGAGTGGTCAGTGGGCAGTATCAGTGGGCAGCAATAGTTAATAAAAAAATCCGGCAATGCCGGATTTTTTTTATCTTATATTTTGAATTGAATATTTTTGTATAAATTGTTGTTCTGCGTTTAATAGTTCTTTTTTTACTTTGTCGATGTGTGTGGTTTTTATGTCTTGTTCTGGGCGTCTGCCTGTTTTGTTTATCATATCAACGCGTTGGTTAAATAATTCGTCACACAGTATTTCTTCAAGTCTGATGATGGATTTATCTGCTCCTCTATTATAAGTGTCAAATGTACGATGTAGCGCAGCGATACGTGCGTGTAATACATGTCTGCCCATATAATTTGCGATTGGGTCGTCTTTTTTGTTTGGTATATGGTATGTTTCTTTGATTTCGTCACTTGTCATGCCGTTAAACAGTGCAATTGATGTCGAATTATAAAAATCTTTGATGTTAAAGTGTTTGTTGTATAGAATTCCGGACAGGATTTTTTCTGCCTTGGTTAAATCTTGACGCAGGTCGACGCGTGCGAATTCGGATGCCGTGTCGTATAGTGTGTAATAATCCATATTGTCTGCGATTACAGGGCTTAAAAAATAAGTCTGGGCAAAAACATTGTTAAAAGTATGTTTTAAAAGTGACCAGCATGTATATCGTGATAATTTTAAATCGATGGCGTTTTGAAATGTGCGATACCCCAGCGTATATGTGTGGTGAATTATGTCGAAATGCTGTTGCTTGAATTTTGGGGACTCACAATCATTTGGCAGTATCAGTTTTTCATATACTGCGTCTTCCATTCTTTTATTTGTTGGAAATGCTTGTTCGCCGAAAATATTGTGTAAATCGGAATATAACCAATATTCGTGTGTAAGATTGGTTGGGGTTTCTTGAAATAAATTTGGTTGTTGCCAGCGTGTATCATGATGTCTTGTTTGATTTAATTCGTGGAAGAGTTCTTTTGAGTTCATGATACAGAGCCTTTTTTGTGAGGTTTATTTTTTGTCTTCGATATTCGCCAGCGAGAATAATACAGATGATATTAGTGATTGATATGGAACATGTTGGGTGTCCGCTAGTTCTTTTATCTTGTCCAAAACAGGGCGAGGGATGCGCATATTTATAACGCAATCAGACTTGTTAAATGCCTTGTATGCGGCATATTCGCGCAGTAATGATTCAATGTTCATTACAAATAATTGTTGCATAACGTTTGGCATACAAACTCCTATACTTTGTACAATACCACAGTCTTTACAAGGAACTATACCATTGTATTTACAATTGTCAATACAAATATATTTACAGTTGTAATGACGGTTATATTGGCGTTTGTGTGGATGGTTGTGTAGCTTGCAATTTGAAATTTATCTGTTTAAAATTGCATAATAATAAACAAGGAAAGGGTTTATAATGCTTAGAAAATTATTGTCTTTTGTCGTTGCGTGTGCGTTGTTTATGTTGCCTGCACATGCGGTGTTAAAGGTTGATATTGTTGCCGGTGGTGTGTCGCCAATTAGTGTGGCTGTATTGAAATTTGAAACTACAGATGGGGTGAAAGCTTCTGATGCTGCAATGATACGCGAAGTGGTCGAAGCGGATTTAAAACGCACGGGTTTATTTCATATTGTATCGCATGACGCAATGCCAGAATATGTAAAGATGGGCGAAATGCCGAACTTTAAATCTTGGCAGGCGATAAAGGCGCAGGTCTTGGTTCAGGCAAAATTGTCTGCCCAGTCCAAGAATGATTATAAACTGGAATTCTTTGTTTGGGATGTAAATGGTAAAGAACAGATAGAGGCACAATCATTGGTTTCTTCGCGTAAGTCTGCGCGTCGTTTGGCACATATTATGGCGGATGCTATTTATGAAAGGCTGACAGGCGAAGTCGGTTATTTTGATACTCAGATTGTATTTATTGCAGAAACGGGACCAATTGGTAATCGTATTAAGCGTATGGCGATTATGGATCAAGACGGTTATGGTATGCGTTATATGTCTGATGAAGATGGCTTTGTTATGTCGCCACACTTTTCGCCAAATATGGGGACGATTGTATTTTTGTCTTATTATAATGATGACCCCAGTGTTTGGACATTGGATTTAGAAACAGGCGAACAAAGAAAGCTGGGGCAGTTTGGCGGTATGAACTTTGCACCACGTTTTTCGCCGGACGGTACAAAGATTGCATTGTCTTTGGTAAAAAATGGTATTACGCATATATATGAATATGATATTGAAACAAAAAAATTGCGTCAGTTGACTTTTGGTAATTCTATAAATACCAGTCCGTCTTATTCGCCAGATGGTAAAAAAATGGCGTTTAATTCTGACAGAACAGGGCGTCAGCAAATCCATGTGCTGGATTTAGAAACAGGTGAAGAAAAACGTATTACATATGGAAATGGTAAATATGCAACCCCTGCGTGGAGTCCCGATGGTCAATTTATTGCATTTACAAAAATGGCAGATGATACTTTCTATATCGGTATTATGAATCCACAGGGCAGGAATGAAAAAATCTTGGCCGGCGGCTGGTTTATGGAAGCACCATCGTGGGCGCCCGGATCACGTCGTTTGGTTTATTATGAAACAGAACGTCATTCAGATGATATTGAGCGTATCAGTCATATTCGCAGTATTGATATCACAGGTCAAAATGTTTATGACATTGAATTAGATGGTGATATAAATGGTCTGGAACCAACATGGTCGCCAAGACTGCCGTAAATATATGAAAATATCTAAAATAAAAAAGGCACAGGAATTGTGTCTTTTTTAATATCTTATTTTTGATACAATTGATGACTTGTTTAAAGAGGTTTTGGTACAGAATAAAGAAAATGTGAAAAAATTAAAAATTTCAAAGGCTGAAATAGAATTTCAAAATGCGACATCTGCACTGGATTCAGAAAATGAAATGCAGATTCAATCGGCTTTGCGCTATGTAATGCGTGGGAAAACAACCGTTGCTATTGCTCACAGATTATCAACTTTGCGTAATATGGATAGAATTATTGTTATGCATAAGGGCAAAATTGTTGAAAGTGGTTCGCATAAACAACTGTTGCGTTCAGATGGCGCGTATCGTAAACTGTGGGATATGCAAACAGGGGGCAGTATTGGTGAATAAAATCTTGGGCGCGATATTTGGTGTGTCGTTGTCATATTCTGCGATGGCGGTGCCGGCGGTGGTGGATTATGTCTTGGACGGTGATACATTTGCCGCAGGGGTCAAAATTGATGACGATATTACAATTACTGTTCGTGTGCGCGTGATAAATATTGATACGCCAGAATTAAGTGGTGCGTGCCCGCGTGAGGTTGCTATGGCAGAAACCGCCAAAGATTTTGTCACTGATTTGTTGCCGGTTGGCGCGGTTGTTGAATTGCAAAATATCAAAGATGATAAATATCTGGGGCGAATTGATGCAAATGTCATATTGCCTGATGGACGTGATTTAGGTGATGTTTTGATAAAACAAAAATTGGCGCGTTCATATAGTGGTGGTCGGCGGCTTGGCTGGTGTGATTAAAAAAAATCCCCAAATGGGGATTTTTTTATGCACTGTGACGGTTGATTGCGTCACTGATTTCGTCCAGCGATGCATTGCATGGTAATAATGGTTCAAACCAAACATTTGCAGTCCCAGAATGCATACGACCACGTTTTGGCCAATATAAACCTGCGTCTGTACCAATTGGTAAAATTGGCAGTTTTAATGTGTGTGCCAATAACAGTAATCCGCGTTTTAATGGGATTTTTTGTCCTGGTTTTGCGCGTGTGCCTTCGGGGAATATAACCAATGTGTATCCGTCCAAGACGCGTTTTTCGACATCTTCTGCCAGTTTTTTCATATTTGTTTTGCCGCGTGCGCGGTTTACACCCAACATTCCACAACGCCAAAATGCCCAGCCGTAAATTGGTATCCACAGTAATTCACGTTTCATAATAAAGAATGTATTCGGCATGACTTTCGAAATGGCGGCTATTTCTAATATGGACATATGTTTTGCTGCGACAATACATTTGCCGTCAATTCTTTTGTTCCCGTTTGGCAGGTTTGGAATGCCGTTTTCTTCGGTTGCAGGATAGTGGACTTTATATTTTATTCCACAAATAAGACGTGCGACCAATAATACACCTGCTGCGTCTGCAAATACGAATTTTCGCGATAGTTTTTTTGATACCAGTCCAATCAGCAACAATGGCGACCATGCGGTAAAATAAAGCCCCAGTACGATTTTAAAAATAACAGTTCTGAACATGTGTTTCCCTTTTTTTGTTTTAGCTTTCTTTGATTCCCAACATCGTTACGATGTATTTTATATATTCTGTTGTCCATCTTTCAAGTCTTTTTGCAGGTGGCATCCCCATCAATACAGCTGGACAAGATACAATTTCTGTGTCTGGTAATTCTGATTGAACCAAATATTTTGCACGATTTATATGGTCTTCGGTTGTGACAATAACGATTCGGTTCAGGTCTTTTTCATTTACGATTTTTTTTATCGCCAGTGCATTTTGATATGTTGATTTTGAGCGCGATTCAATAATTGCAGGTCTGTCCAGTTTATCAAGATTTGTTGCGCCTGCGCCGATTATATACAAATCAACATTTGGTATTTCGTGAATTTTTTTTATCGCAAAAGGGATTCTACGTTCGTCGCCAGTCAGTACAAAAATACTGTCGTTGTTATGTATTTCGCCACAATGTCTGGGGGCGATGGACTTGAAATACATGCCGCCAATTACAAAGCAACTAAGTAATAAAAAAGATGGTGTAATAATACGGCGTATCATTATTTAGCTGTTCTTTAATATATTGATTGTAGTACGACGTGTGATTTGAATTGCAAAGATAACAATTGCAACAGGTAACATACATAATATCAACCAGCCAAATCCAGTCAGCCCAATTGTTGCCATCAGTCCAACGCGAGTGCCATGCGCCACAGATATTATAATCATCAGTATTGGTGCCGCGGCAACCAGACCTATAAGTGCAGCAACGGCGCTAATTTTTGCGACGATAAATTGCATTTGTCGTGCGACAAAATTATCAGATGCGCCAATTTGATTCAGTATTTCCAGTTCGCGCTTATGCAACATCGCGGTATTTTGTGCGATATAAGAAATACAAAAGCCAATCGCCCCCAGCATCAGTATTAAAATAAATCCAGACATCAGTATCATTTGCCAGCCTGCGGATGTTGCAGATTTTAATGCGCTGGCATGTGTTAGAAAGCGTGCGTTATCTGTGATTTGTTTGCCAAAAGATTCTAAATCCGATTCGGTTTTGAATTTTATCTCCCACATTTTTGGCAGGTATTTTTGTATTGCGTTACCGCCAGAAATCCATGGCGCCATCAAGTCTTGCATTTGCTTGGTTGTGATTTCATTTACCGATTCGATTTGTGAAGTATTTTTCTTGATAAGATTTTGAACGTTTTCGATATTTTTCTGGTTTGTAACCTGAACAGTTGCGAACAATTCCCACTGATTATTCCATTTTGTAACGCCAGTACCAATTGCCAATGCGACGCCCAATGCCAGTATAGACAAGAAAGACAACAGCGACATAATTGCTGTCATAAATCTGGATTGTTCTTTTATCAGTGAAAATACAATAGGCCGTTTCATTATGCGTTTCCGATATCTTCAAATTGTTTTGAGAGTTCTGTGAAATAAGTTTGTGGTTTTGGACCTTTCCATACCTTTTTTTCCGAATCGGATTGTGGGGCAGGTTGGGCGGATTTTCCAGTAAAACTGACGCGATGATTTTCGACCTTTATCACAGGGAATTTATAAGTTTCCATCAGCTTTTTATTATGTGTCGCCAGAATAATAGTTGTGCCGAACATCTTGTTCATTTGTATAAACAGTTCCATCAGACGTGATGCGTTTTCATCGTCCAAGTTGCCTGTTGGTTCGTCAGCCAGCAGGATTGCAGGCTGAACAATAATAGCGCGCGCTACAGATACGCGTTGTTGTTGTCCGCCAGATAATTCGCGTGGATTTGCGTCTGCGTATTTGCCCAGACCGACCCAGTCCAATACTTTGGCGACCAGTTTTTTTATTTTGTCTTCACCGACGCCACGTACGCGCAGTGGTAATGCAACATTGTCAAATACAGACAGGTGGGATAACAGCGAATATTCTTGAAAAACAATCGCCATTTTTTGACGCAGTTCGGTAATTTCATCGCGTGATAATTCGTTTGTATTTTTTCCGAATAGCTTTATCTGGCCGCGTTCTGGTTTGTGTAATTGATAAATTAAACGCAGCAGCGTTGTTTTACCGGCACCACTTGCACCAGATAAAAAGTAAAATGCGCCAGCGCCGATGTTAAAAGAAACATCGGTCAATATTTCAGGGCCACTGTCATATTTTGCGGCAACGTTTGCAAATGATATGTTTGTCTTTTCTTCCATGATTGGAATATAGTAGAAAATGAATTTTAGTGCAAGTGGTTAGTGAATGGTTCTTAAATCGTTGACTGCAAAAAAAATCCCCAAGTGGGGGATTTTTTTATTTTCTTACAACTGTTGTAGCGTTTCTGTTTTTTGCCCAGACTTTTTCACCTGTGCCTTTGTAGATTGGGTTTTCTTTACCATAAGAAATTGTTTTGATACGTTTTGGTTCGATGTCGTTGCGAATTAAAACGTGTGCAGCGTTGCCAGCGCGCAATGCACCCAGTGCCAAGTTGTATTCTGTAGAACCGCGTTCGTCACAACGCCCCTGAATTGTAATATTTACATCTGGGTTCTTTTTTAAATATAGTGCCTGAGATTCTAAATCATCGCGGGCATCATCAGAAATTTTGGCGGAATCAAACGCAAAGAAAACCTGATCCCCGTCGATGTTTGATGGAATGCCGGAACATGCAGCCATTAAAGTTGCCAAAGCCAATAACATAATTTTTTTCATGGTGTGTTTTCCCTTCTATAAATTAAAAGTCATTGTATATTAAACAACTTTTTTTGCTGTATGTCAATATGTTGTTTTTTTATTGCTTGGAATAGGTGTAAAAATATGATATAGTTCGTGCATAAAAGGAAAGGATTTATATCATGAAAAAAATAGTTTCTTTGGCAGTATTGGCTGCATTGACAACGACTGTGGTGGATGCTGCCCCAAGTTATATTAAACGTGACGCCAAGGGCGGTTATGATGTAACATATGATTATACTGACAAGGCTAAAAATGGCTGGTATATTGGTGGTCATGTTGCATTGAACATGTTAAGTTGGGAAAATGAATATAGCTTTACAGAACCAGGTTGGGAAAAAACTACAGATGATTATTCTATGGAATCTGTGTTTGGTGGCGATTTGTTCGTTGGAAAAACATTCAAATATTTTTTGCGTGCAGAATTAGAAGCTGGTTTGTTGGGTCAATTTGAAGACAAAGACAATGTGGCAAGCTTTACATTGACTGTTCCTTATTTAATGGCAAATGGTTATTATGATTTTGCAAATGGTTTGTATGTCGGTGCGGGTATTGGTGTTGCGTTGCCAACAACAGAATTAGACGGTATAAAGTTTGTTGGTGGCGAAAGAAAAGAAAGCACGGTGTCACCAATGGCAGGTGTTATGTTTGGCTATTCGCATGAGTTGGATTATAACCTGACATTAGATTTGCGTTATCGTTTGGCTGGTTTGTTTGGTCCAGAACACGAACGCGTTGATACTGCTGGATATGTGTTTAAAAATGATATTGGTTTGATTTTGGATAACTCATTATCAATTGGTATCAGATATAATTTCTAAAAAAAGTTAGGAAAAAATAAAAAAGGGCTTTTTTGGTATCAGAAAATATGATATAATGATACTGAGTGGAGAGAAAATATGAAAAAAGAATTTAAACTTGTATCAGCATCAGTTATTGGATTGGTATGTACATCGTTGATGGCACCATCGTTTGCGGTGACTGCTGTGCGTTCTTTGGGGGGCACAGGTACTTATACAGGTGCTTCATCGGCAAGTCAGGCGACAAGTACATCAAAGTCTGCAGTAACAGCTGCGCGTGCGGGTTCTGTTCGTGTTGGTAGTGGTACTCGTACAACGGCAGGTACTGCGTTGCGTACACCGTCGACACGTTCTGCGACTGCGCCGCGTTTATCTATTGGTAAGTATTTATCTGGTTCAACTGCTATGAAGAATGATGGCAAGGTAAATGTTGATTTGTCCACGAATGAAACTGTTACAAATATACAGGGCAATATTGATGTTTTAAAAGAAGATATCGATAATGTAAAACAAGAATTCAAACAGGAATTGGAACAATATGTAAATATTGAAGGTTTGCAAACAGAATTGCAAAGCTATGCCAAGGATTTCCAAGTAGATTATGAAAATGGTGTCTTGACAATTACACGTGATGGTGAGGCGCCACAAGAAATATCATTGTTCGATATTGAAGAAGCTGACAGAAAAATCAATGAGATGATTGCAGTAGCAGTAAAAGATTTGGATATTCCAGATTCTGTAACATACAGCGCTGGCGATGGTGTTACAATTGGCGAAGATAACAAAATTTCTGCAAATATTGTTGCCGGTGATTTAATTGATATTCGAAAAGATGAGAAAACTGGTCAGATGTTGGTTTCTGCCGATATTGGTGCAGGAGATATGATTGAAATCAAAGGAAATACTGTTTCGGCGAATGTTATCGTTGGCGCGTTAACTGGAAAATTGGAAACTGATAAATTGGTAACTGCAAATCAGACTGTTGATTATGTAACAGGTTATGCAATTCCAAAACCTGGCGCAGGGCAGTGTAATACAGAATCCAGCACATGCGTTCTGTCTGTGAATAACAATGGCGAATTGTATTGGTTGGAATTGGTTGACAAGGAAACTGGTGGAGATCCCAACACTGTGTTCGAGGAAATAACCGAAGAACCAGTAATTGAACAAGATTCAAATGAAGCAGATGATATTTAATATTGTCTGTTAGTGTGAATAACAAAACAACAAAACAACAAAACGAAAGAAAAGGAAAAAACATGAAAAAATTAACAGCAGGCATTTTTGCTACTATCTTGGGCGTAACAGCAATGGGCGCAGCAGACGCGGCCGTTACATCAAAAGGCTATGTTGATACAGCAATTGGTAAAGTAGCACAAAGTGTTACAGATTTGGGTACAGATATTGCAAAAGATTATGCAACAAAGAAAGAATTGTCTGATGAAAAAGACATTTTGCAGGGTAATATTGATGAATTGGCAGGAACGGTTGGTACACTGCCAGAAGGTATAACTGCAAAAACAGTTGTTGGATACGTAGACGAAAAAATTGCTGGTGTTGACGCTGCAGGTTTGCAAGAAGAAATTGACAAAAAAGCAAACTCCGCAGACGTTTACACAAAGACAGAAGCAGATGGTTTGTTGGACAAAAAAGCAAACTCCGCAGACGTTTATACAAAGACAGAAGTTTACACAAAGACAGAAGCAGATGGTTTGTTGGACTTAAAAGCAGACTCTGCAGACGTTTACACAAAGACAGAAGCAGATGGTTTGTTGGATAAAAAAGCAAACTCTGCAGACGTTTACACAAAGACAGAAGTTTATACAAAGACAGAAGCAGATGGTTTGTTGAACTTAAAAGCAAACTCTGCAGATGTTTACACAAAGACAGAAGTTAATAATACATTTGCAACACAAACTGATTTGCAAGATGAAGAAGACGCTCGTATAAGTATGGATGCTGATTTACAGGCTGCAATTGATGCTATTGAAAGTGGCATTGGTGGTATCGAAACAGCAGGTGAAGGTGCAGATGGTCTATATGCATTGACAAAGAAAGTTACAACGGATGCTGAAGGTAAACAGGTTGTAACATATGTTTGGGAATTGATTGATCGTGAATATGTTGAAACTGATGTAACACCAAACAATCAATAATATTTGAAAAGATATTATGAAAATTAAAAAGACTGGGGGACGCCCCGGTCTTTTTTGTCTTTATTATTTTCTTGTCCCCTGTGTGGGGCGGGTCGGGGGCAGGGAAAGAAAATACTGTCACTCCTGCGTTTTCTCTTGTCACTCCTGCGCAGGCAGGAGTGGGTCCATACAGTGTTCGCAACGCGAACCAAAAACGAACAAAGTGCAAGTTCGAATGCTGTAAATTTTATAGACCCTATCCCTGCCTACGATAGGCGTGACAAAACATACCCACGCAGGTGGGTATCTATTGTCCTACAGGAAAAGAAAGAAAAACTGTCTGCGACGCATTGGATTTCCGCCTTTGCCGGTATGACGGAAAAAGTGGGTGTTGGTAAGAAAAATAAAAAACTTAACAATTTGACTATTGACGTCCATGCATGATGTTTGTTATAATCTAAACGCGAGGGAAAAAAAGTATGAAAAAAATCGCAGTTTTTTGGGCGTTTTTATTTGTTGTAATGTCGGGCGCGTCTGCTGCACTGACCAGCAAGGGGTATGTTGATGCCAGTTTGGCAACTAAACAAAATACTTTGACTGGTTCGGGTGCTGTGACTGTTGATCAGGAGAATAATACTGTTTCTGTCGCAACAGCCAGTGCAACGACTGCGGGTGTTTCTGCATTGGGGACTATTCCTGTCGGTGAAGCAGGTACAACAACTGCAAAAATCTGGGTTGAATAATTTCTTATACAGTTTTTTAAAAAAATCCCCGTTTGGGGATTTTTTTATGGTTTGTTTTATTTAAAACAGACTTATCAATCCAATGCCCAGTACTGCGAATATAATTGCGCCAATTGTCAATGGCCAGAAATATTTGTTTACAATTGCGTTTGCGCGTTCTTGGAAATGATACAGTAATGTTGCGATTATCGCAAAGCGACCTGTACGGAATATTGCAGATACTGCCAAGAATAAAAACATTGGGTATCCAATAAAGCCCAGCCATATCGCTAATAACTTATACGGTATTGGTGTAACAGCCGTCAGCACAATTATCAAAATTCCATATTTTGAAAACATTGGCTTTATTGTGGATTCAATCAGTTCTGGGTTGGAAAATGTTTCAATCAGCCATACTCCCACAGAATCATACAGCCACATGCCAATCATATACGCAATCGCACCGCCAACCAATGACCCCAAGCTGGCCGCAACTGTAATTGGAACCGCGCGACGCTTGTTCGCGATAATTGGTGGTGTCATAAATACTTCGGGTGGGATGAACAAGAATATTGATTCAAAGACTGTCATTAAAAATACAACCCATGAATAACCGCGTGATTCTGACTTTTTTAATATGCATTCTGAAAATTTCATAACTTTCCCCACCATTTATAAAAAATTTACTTGATTGTAATTTAATATTTAATATTTTACAATAACAATAAACAATATCAGGGATAAAAAATATGCCAAAAAAACAATTTAATTCAAATCGTGGTGAACGTATCGCTGCAAAAGTACAAATTTTGGTTGCAGAAATCTTGCGCGATATTTATTCTGATGACCCTTTAATCGCGGGTGTGTCGCTGGTTGGGGCTGATTCTCA
>JAZOUE010000092.1:0-2636 GCA_045658045.1 Candidatus Enterousia sp. | reverse complement strand
CAATTTCTGCACGCGAATTATAATTATCAAACTTATCCAAATGTTTGCGTGTTTCTGCGATTGTTTTGTTTAATTCAGACAATACCCATCTGTCTTCGATAAAGCGTTCAGACACAGGAACAAATTTTGCGGTTTCTGGTTCGAAATCAGACAAATTCATCAAAACATACTTTGATGCGTTCCACAATTTTGTCAGCAGTTTAGAACCACGTTTAACTTCATCATCAGAATAGCGAATATCTGTACCAATTGGTGCAGTTGCAATCCAATAGCGCAACGCATCTGTACCGAATTTTTCAACAGTATCTAATGGGTCTGTGCCATTACCCTTGGTCTTGGACATTTTTTGCCCCTTGCTGTCACGTACCAAGCCATGGAAGTTTACTGTATGGAATGGAACATCGCCCATTACATAAATACCCATCATAATCATACGCGCAACCCAGAAGAATATAATATCAGCACCAGTATATAGCAAATCTGTTGGATAGTATTTTTCAAGTTCTGGTGTTTTTTCTGGCCAACCTAATGTTGAAAATGGCCACAAACCAGACGAGAACCAAGTGTCCAAAACATCCTTGTCGCGTGTCAGTATTTTACCACCAGATATTTTGATTGCTTCTTCTTCGGTTTCTGCAACATATACATTGCCTGCGTCGTCATACCACGCCGGTATATGATGTCCCCACCACAATTGACGTGAAATTGTCCATGGACGAATATTTTTCATCCAAGACATAAACAAGTTATAACGATGGTCTGGCATAAATTTAATTTTGCCTTCTTCAACAGCCTTTATCGCAGGGATTGCCAGTTTTTCTGCGTCAACAAACCATTGGTCTGTTAAATATGGTTCAACAGGAACACCGCCACGTTCTGAATATGGTGTTGGAATAATCTTGTCTTCTATTTTTACCAACAGACCTGCGTTTTCAATATCTGCAACAATTTCTGCACGCGCGGCATATCTGTCCATACCACGGTATTTAGTTGGTACAACCGGATTATCATTTAACTTGGCGTCTGGGGTTAAAATACAAACAGGTGTCAGGTTATGACGCAATCCAACCTCGTAATCGTCAAAGTCGTGTGCAGGTGTAATTTTTACAGCCCCAGTACCTTTTTCTGGGTCTGCGTGAACATCACCAATGATTGGAATTTCAATATCTGTCAGCGGAATAATCGCACAACGACCAATCAAGTGTTTCAATTTTTCATTTTCTGGATGAACCGCAATTGCCTGGTCGCCAAACAATGTTTCGGGTCTGGTTGTTGCAATTTCAATTACACCACCGTCAACAAGTTGATAGTTAAAGTAATAAAATTTGCCTTTTTCATCACGGGTTTCAACCTCTAAATCAGAAACAGATGTCCGCTGTTTTGGACACCAGTTAACCAAGCGTTTTTCGCGATAAATCAATCCTTCGTTATACATTTTTACAAACAGTTTTGTAACCGCACTGGACAAACCAGCATCCATGGTAAATCTTTCGCGACGCCATGCAGGTGTTACACCCAAAATATGCAACTGATTCATGATTTGGCCGCCCTTGTCAGCCTTCCATGCCCAGGCATAATCTAATTTTTCTGCAACAGTCAATGAATGTGGATTTATGCCGCGCTTTGACAGGTCGCGTTCAACCAACAACTGGGTCGCAATAGATGCGTGGTCGGTTCCTGGCTGCCATAATACATCAAATCCAGCCATACGCTTATACCGGCACATAATGTCTGTCAAAACGTTATCCAACGCATGCCCCATATGCAAATTACCAGTAACATTTGGTGGTGGCATCATTACGCAAAAAGGTGTTTTACTTGACGCAACATCGTTCGCCCAAAAGTCGTTTTTATCCCAGAATTCCTGGATTTTTGTTTCTATTTCACGTGGGCTTATATTTTTACCAAGTTCGATATTCATTGTTTTTTCCTGTTTGTATAAAATTATCTGCGATAAATCCTAGCAGATAAAAAAGAAAATTCAAGCACCAAACAATATGAAAAAAGGTGTTTATTTGTTGTTTACAGACCGACCAAAAATTGATATAATTAAATAAATTAATAAGGTATATTGTGTCAAAACAATATGCAAAAAGGTTGGAATTCTGGGCTTTTACCAGAACACAGGGAGAATATCTATGAAAGCTAAGACGGTCGCAAATTCATTAAAGAATGCTGTTAGTACGGTTTTCTTGTTGGCGGGTGCGTTTTTTGTATGTTCGACATTTTTATCAATGCGGTCGGTATTTGCTGACCCAATTGCACCGGTAATTGACCCAACATTGGTTGGCCCCCAGGCACAACGTGCTGGCAATAACGCACGCACATCTGGCCGTGCCAGCCCACGCGACAGACAGGCGACCAGTCGCAAAACTGTTGCAAGAACGGCTATTACAAATGCGGCACGTAATCAGGCAACACAATCACGTGGTGTTGCGACACGCGGTGTGTCTCAAAACCAAGTCGGATCGTAGCCATGTCGTTCTGTGAGCCAAGGAGTTGGCTAAGACATTTGTCTTCCTAAGACCGCTTGGCCTCCGACTTCAAAACTGTTGCAAGAACGGCTATTACAAATGCGGCACGTAATCAGGCAACACAATCACGTGGTGTTGCGACACGCGGTGTGTCTCAAAACC
>JAZOUE010000091.1:0-4959 GCA_045658045.1 Candidatus Enterousia sp. | reverse complement strand
GGCTAAGACATTTGTCTTCCTAAGACCGCTTGGCCTCCGACTTTGCGTGTGTGCAGCATAATAAATGGTGAAATTAAAATAGATACAATCAATATAGACCCAATCAGCCATATAATAAAGACTTCGGTACTGGTGGAGTATATTCTGTGCAAAGATGTTCCAAAAGTCGCAATCTGATTGTTTTTTGTTGGTACATCAATGAACAATAAACGTTTTCCGCGGTCAATATATATATCAGCAGGTCTTTTTAAACGTTTTGATAATTCTGATGCCAGTTGCCCTGCTTCGTGTGCGTCATTGTTGTTGTGCCGCGGGCGTTTAAGTGATTGGTTTATACTGAAATTTATGCCGATATCGTTGGCTAATTGTTTGGCCTCGGTTGATTTGTCTTGGTCAATAAAGTTCATCATTGTTGTAACTTCGCCCGCCATTGTGCGCGCCAATGTGTTATGGACGCGTGACCAGTGGTTGCCAAAAAATGCATTAGCAACGATAACCTGGGCGATTACCAGTGGAATCAAAATCATCAATATTGTGCGCCATAAAAAACTGCGTGGTGTTAGTCTCATTTGTTGGCTCCGTCTGTGTTATCAGGTTGTGTGTTCAGGTTTATTAATTTGTAACCCTGCCCCCTGATGGTTATTATATCTAAATCAGATAATACAATATTTAATTTACTTCGCAAGCGTTTTGCAACCATAGGCGACGCAGGTGAAATATTACCCATTGGACAAGTCAAATTTTGCAACAGTCTTTTTTCTTCGCCAGATAGCGCCAAAACAGTTGTTGTTCCATCTTTGTTAATGAAAAATTCGTTGTCAACCAGTGTAAGCCCTGATGGTAACTGTGATGATGGCATAGTGTTATGTGGAATAATGTTGTTTAGTCGCAGTACCAGTTCCCGCATTTGAAACGGTTTGGCTAGATAGTCATTTGCACCACCTGCCAGTCCGTCAATTGTATTTTCTGGGCCGGTCATTGCGGTCAGCATAATCACAGGTGTTTTGTTGCCACTGGCGCGTAATTTTTGTAAAAAAGTCAAACCGTCCATGCCGGTCATCATTCTGTCCAGAATAATTGCATCAACAGAAATCTTGGATAGTATTTCATCGCCGTTTTCAGCAGATGATGCAGATATAACATTAAATCCATCTGAACGCAAGCCCTTGCTTAGCGTATTGCGTAAAATGTCGTCATCATCAATAATTAGAACTGTTTTATTCATCTTTTCATTGGTTCAACAGCGTATTCCCCAGGTTGAATTACACGCGCATCATTTGCAGAGCTGTTTTCCAAATCATATGTTGCTGCGCGGAATTGCATGCCGCCTGTGGTAAATTCTGTTTTAAATAGTGCGTATCCTGTGCCACCGCCCGTTGTTGGGCCTTGCATGCCCAGTGAATAATAACCACCCATAATACCATAATCCAAGTCAATGTAATCCAAGCTTACAATCAAAGATACACTGCTGATGCCATCGCTGGTCATATTGCATGCGAATTCACGATTTGATAATACCGCCTCGGAATTTACGGGTACCATAATATCCATCACAGTTGGTTCACACTTGCGGTCAATGCCGTTTACCAAGAATTCATATGTCATACCAACAGTTGCCTTGGACAGACCTGTTGAAACACTGACCTGTGAAATTGTCGCCTTTGGTATTTTAACCATTGCGTTGGCAATGCCGCTGCGTACAGGGAAAGAAATTCCAGACTGCAAGCAATCGCGAGAGAATGGATCTGCTTCACATATATAAACGCGAGAGTGTGCGTTCATCATAAACATATTTGCCAGACTGTTAAACAAGAAAGAACGTGTAATGCGGTCGTTCAGGCGTGTGCAACCAAAGTTACGACAAATAACCATTGGGCGGTCTGCAAACATAACGCCTGGGTGTGCGCGTGATTCTTGTTCACGTGCAGCAATAATGTTTTGGTCGTAATCAAGACTGTCTGCGCGTTCCATGAATTCCGTTTCTGGAATAAAATTTGGGTCGTCTGGATATGCGTAATAAGACTGAACAGGTGTTTCAGTGTATATTGTCTGAAAATCCTGATAAATAAATTCGTCTTGTGCATAGGCGGAAAATCCGCAGAATACTGCAAAAATTGATGTTAAAAATGTTTTCAACATAGTGCGACCTTTTGTTCTCTCAGGTCAATAATAGAACATTTTAGACAATTGTGTCAAAACAAAAATATTTTTATTGAAATTTGTATTCGCTTTGTTCTAAGTTAAATATAGATTAAATGCAAAGAAAGGTAAGAAAATATGGTTGATATCATAATTTCAGGCGAAGCTGGCAAATTACATGCCGTATATCATAAGTCTGCAAACGAAGCAGCTCCATTGGCGGTTATATTGTCTGGAAACCCACGACAAAAGTATCATATGAATGACCGTGTGTCATATGCGATGTTTCGTGCGTTTATGGATATTGGTTTTTCTGTTGTGCGATTTAATTATCGTGGTGTCGGTGATTCTGAGGGTGTAATTGGTACAACATCTGATAATATGTTAGATATTGCAACTGTTATCGACTGGATTCAAAATCATAACGAAGACAGTGATAAAATCTGGTTGGCTGGACATCAGTTGGGTGCGTGGTATGTATTGCAGGCTATGATGCGTCGTCCAGAAATTTCTGGCTTTGCATTGGTATCGCCTGATGCGTCTGTGTCTGATTTCGCTTTCTTGTCTCCACGCCCAAATCGCGGTTTGTTGTTACAGGGGACTGCGGAATCTGATGATGCGCGTGCGTTTGGTGTGCATTTAACACAGGTTTTGAAAAAACAGGCACAAATTGACTTGGAAACAATACGCGTCAAGGGTGCAGATGCAATGTACAGTCAACCAAGTGACTTGCGTCAGATGTATAATGATTTAAAGGCTTATGTTGGCCGTGAAAACGAAGAAGACAAGTTGTTGTAAATTATGCAAAACAAAGAAAGATTTTTAGACGCAAATATTCCAGACGAAATGGCAACGACTATTCGTCCGCGTACATTATCAGACTTTATTGGACACGACAGTTTAAAACAGAATTTGTCTGTGTTTGTGTCTGGTGCCAGAAATCGTGGTGAAGCGATGGATCATGTGTTGTTATATGGCCCGCCAGGGCTGGGTAAAACAACTTTGGCACATATTGTGGCAAATGAATTAGGAACTAATTTCAGGGCAACTGCGGCACCAATGTTGACCAAGCAAGGTGATTTGGCTGCAATATTGACAGCGCTGGAACCAATGGATGTTCTTTTTATTGATGAAATTCATCGTTTGCCGACCGCAATTGAAGAAGTCTTGTATTCCGCAATGGAAGACTTTAAATTAGATATTATGTTGGGCGAAGGTCCCAGTGCGAAAAGTGTACGAATTGATTTGCCACCGTTTACATTGGTTGGTGCAACAACGCGTACAGGGTTGCTGTCAAACCCATTGCGTGACAGATTTGGAATTGATTTGCGTTTGACTTTCTATTCTCCATCAGATTTGGCAAGAATTATTCAACGCAGCGCAAATATTCTGGGAACTCCAATTGATGCAGATGGCGCGTTAATGTTGGCAAAATCTGCTCGTGGAACACCGCGTATTGCGAACCGTTTATTAAAGCGTGCGCGTGATTTTGCAGCGGCATTGTCAAAAAGTCAGATAACAGCAGATATTATCAAAACCACCCTATTCCAATTGCATATTGATGAGTGTGGTTTGGATGAAATTGATCGTGAATATATGAATACGATTATAAGGTTCTATGCTGGTGGCCCTGTTGGAATTGAAAACTTGTCTGCGGCATTGTCAGAACCAAGTGACACAATTGAAGATGTAATTGAACCTTATTTGATGCAGCTGGGCTTTATTCAGCGTACACCACGTGGTCGTGTTGTAACAGAATTGGGCTATCGTCATTTGGGACTGGAAAAATAATTAGTATGAAAAATATTGTTGATTTCTTTGAAATTGCAGAAAAATTAGAGTGTGAATATCGTCTGACACGAATGAGCGATGGCGCACCTCAGGCAGTCGCATCGCATTCGTGGAATATGGCAATGATGGCGATGGTGTTAAAACCATATTTGAAAAATCCTGTTAATATGGAACGAGTGTATGAATTGTGTCTGTTACATGACCTGCCTGAGGCGATTGCACACGATGTACCACTGCATGAACAGACAGATACTGTGCGTGCGCAGAAAAATGTGCAAGAATGTGCTGCAATTGGGCAGATTGCAGATTTGTTAAAAAGTGATGAAATTCGCGCACGGTTTGATGAATATGATTTACGTGAAAGTTATGAATCAAAATTGGTCAAAGCCTTAGATGTTTTGGATACGGCGGTTCAGCATATGTGCGCCAAGGATTTGTCGTATATTGGCGAATATGCAGATAATTTCTATTGGAAAATGTTTTTTAGTAATGACTTTGTCACAATGTTTGATTTTGAGCCTGCTGTACGCGGTGTTTTTGATATTATTAAACAGCGTGTTGCAGAAAGATTAAAGTGTGAATTAGATATAGATGCGGGGAAATTTGTAAAATGAAAATACATAAATTTCCTTTTACAATCGCATATGCAGATACAGATGCCGAAGGTATCGTTTATCATGCGCGCTATTTAGAAATTGCTGAGCGTGCCAGAATGAACTGGCTGCGTGGAAGATTACATTTGAATAACGATATTGGTTTTGTTGTTCGTGAGTTAAATATTAAGTATATTCAACCATTAAAAGTTGCAGATGAATGTATCGTGGAAACTAAAATGGTGGATGTTGGTAGTGCGGTTGTGCGTGTTGAACAAAAGTTCGTGAAAGATGGTGCAGAATATGCTATAATAAACATCAAGGTTGCGTACTTGGGTGGTGATATGCGCCCTAAACGTATACCAGATGAATTTATAAACGGTTTGGTTTGATAAATAATAGAAAGGAAGGGAAAAATGGAAAATAACTTTTCAAT
>JAZOUE010000090.1:0-5092 GCA_045658045.1 Candidatus Enterousia sp. | reverse complement strand
TGTTGTGCAAGATGCGTTTGATACAATAAGGTCTGTCGCTGTCAATGTATCTTGGTTTACGCCATATACGATTGTTTTATCTGCGCCTGCAGATGGGGCAGACACCAAAACGCGTTTTGCACCTGCGTCCAGATGAACGCGTGCTTTGTCTGCAGCTGTAAAGATACCTGTGCATTCCATAACGATGTCGATATCTAATTCGCCCCAAGGCAGATTTTCTGGATTGCGTTCAGACAGGCACTTGATTTTTTGGTTGCCTGCGATGATATAATCGCCGTCCAGTTTAACATCCATTGGCAAATTGCCATGTACAGAATCATACTTTAACAAATAAGCGTTTTGTTCAGCTGGGGCCAAATCGTTTACGGCAACGAATTCAATGTCATCACGTCCTGATTCCAGTGCAGCACGCAATACCAAGCGACCAATACGACCGAAACCGTTGATTGCAACTCTTATTTTTCTCATATTATTTTTCCTTTCGTTTATATATTGAACATACGGTTATCATAGCATTATAAAAAGCAGAATTACAATATTTTATTTACATTCAAGTATTGCAGGTTATAATCAAGACAAATGAAACACAGCGCATACATTATCACGGGTCCAACTGCATCGGGAAAATCTGATTTTGCCCATCGCTTGGCATGCCGTATTGGCGGAACGATTATAAATTGCGACAGTGTGCAAATATATGGCGGAATTGAAAATATTTCGGCCAGTCCGTTTGCAGGACGCGAACTGTCAGACAATATTGATGGTGTACCGTACAGACTGTTTTCAATATTGCCATTATCAGAACAAATCAGTGTTGCAGATTATTTGCGTATGGCGCGTACGGAATATGATGCCGCGATTAAATCTGGTCGTACACCAATCTTTGTCGGTGGCACAGGGTATTACATAAACGCGTTGATAAACGGAATTTCGCCAATGCCTGATATCAGTAATGCTGCGCGTGAGCGTGCGCGCACATTGGTTGCGAATGATATTGACGCTGCCAGACGTATGTTGCCATCTGATTTTAATGCCACAGATTCACAACGTGTTTCGCGCGCGCTAGAGGTGTTTTTTGAAACAGGTCGTCATTTATCTGAATTTCAAAAGCAGCCCCGTGTTGGGGCGGTGGTGCCAGATGCGTTTCGTGTTTTAATCAGCCCAGATGTAAATGTTTCACATGAACGTATTGCCGCAAGAATTCCGCAAATGTTATCTGGTGGTGCGCTGATTGAGGCGCAAAATATCATAACCCAGAACTTGGATGAAACGCGCGCGATTGGTGCGGTGCAGTTGTGTGCATACCTGCGTGGCGAAAAATCACAAAACGAATGTATAACTGATTGGATAAACAAAACCAACCAGTATGCCAAGCGTCAACGCACATGGTTTCGTACCCAGTTTAATCCAGATATAATAATAAACCGCACCGGTAGCGATGCGGACATTGATTTAGTTTTATAGTTTATTTATCTGCGCTTGCAACCGACAGAAAGCCCGAAGCCGTCAAACATACTTGCAACTTGTCTGTGCAGGCACCTTGCTTGTGCAGAATTGATTCTGTCGCGTTTTCTTCTTGTTTCGTCGTCCAAGACTTTTGGCGTTAAAATTTTGCTTTTCTTGGTCAGTATTTCTATCAAAGCCAAAGTTGCTTGTTCGCGATTTGCGTATTCGGGATTTCTTGCAATATATTTTGCCAAGTAATCCGCCATCAGTTTAACCAGTTTGGTTACAAAAGTTTTTAGCTTGGCCAATTGTGGGTGCGATATACCCATATTTATATATTTTGCAGCAAATTTTATTATTTCTGCCTCGGTTTCAGGTGTGTACGGAATTTTTTTACGCCATTCGCCTTTTTGTTGGTCGGGCGACAAGTAAGGAAAACCGTGTTCACGAAACATATATTCGTTTATTTGTTTTGCAAATCTGTTGCATTCTTGGAATGCGCTTGTTTTTCCTTGGTGTGACATCTGTAAATCCTTTTTATTTATCTGCCTCGGCCGTAACTGGCGGTTAAATGTGTGGCCATGTCAAACATGTTTACGATTTGTCCATGGTTTCGTCTGTCTTGGGCAGAAATAATTCTTTTGCGTTGTTTCTTTTCCTGGCGTGTTGTTTTCAAGCGCCCTTGCATTACAGCGTTTCCAGCAATTAATTCTTTTTCCAATGCCTTGGTTGCTTGATTGCGACAAATACCATCTGCTTTTTTCATTGTGTATCTGGACAGATAGTAAGCGATATCTGTAATAATACCTTTGATGACATGTGGGTCTTTCGCCTCAGACGGGTTTATAATTCTGATATTCAAGAAGTTTTGCACGATTCTTTTTAATTCTTCTTCCAGTTCTGGCATATATGGTACACTGCGACACCACTGACTGGCTGTTTCACCAGGTTTTAAATAATGGTAGCCATACTGTCTAAAAACGAAATCATTGATTTCTGTTGTCAAAGAATGATATGCATTTCTTTGCGTTAATGAACGTTGGTCTTTTTTGCTCATCATTTAACCCTTGTTGTATTACAAGGTATATTATAATACAAAAAGACTGTTCGTCAATACAAAAAGTGGGTTATTTTGTGTTTTTATGCATTAAATCCCAATATTCACGCATTGCGTATGCAGCGATATCTGTTTGGCGCATTTTACGACGTACGTGGAATATTCCAAAGAATTCGCGCATCAATGAATCATAGCGTGCGTATTCCCAGTCAATAATACCGACAACATTCATTGTTTTTGGATTTACGATTATATTGCTGCACATATCGCCGTGTGTCATCCCCCAGTCGTTTTTGTTTGTACATTTTGTCGCAATAGATTTCAGTTGTGGAAAATCTGTGTTAAACAAAGTGTACATAACGCGCCCGATTTGACGACCTATTTTTTCATTATGTTCCATAATGCGTTTCATCGGCAGGTTTAATAGCACAACACCCGGAATAAAAGTTGTTTTATAGAACAGATATCCGCCTGCCTGTACCAGTTCAATATGTGGAACTTGAATATCTAATACAGGTGCAACAGCATCTGTTATCATTTTTTCATAAGTAAACTTTTTTTCAGAATTATCTTTTTTATGAAACTTGCGTACTTTGAATACAGTGTTGCCAACGATAAATGCCAGACTGCCACCGCCCTTGGCCAGACGCATATGTTTCCAGTCCATATCTGGACATGCGTGTTTGATTGCCTGTAATTTATTATAATAGTCAAAGCATTTATCAACACGAAACCATTCGCGATTTTTCTTGCCTGGAATCAGATAAGAAATAACATACAAAAAGTCAAAAAACATACGCCACATATAAAAATCCCTTTGATTTTATTTATGCAATAAATGGTATTGAATTTTTGGAAAAAAACAAGTACTTTAATAACCATGTTTAACGCAGGTACGATTGTAAAAGTCTTGATAGCAAATATTCCAAATTCCGGTTATGATTATCGGCTGGGGGAAAGTGCAGAAATTGGGACTTTTGTTCGTGTAAATGTTATGAACAGACCGTGCATTGGTGTTATCTGGGGACATGGGGACAGCAACCTGCCACAGGGTAAAATAAAAAACATATCTGCGGTTTATGACAGTAAACTAAACATCACAGATTTACAGTGGATTCAGCGTATGTCTGAATGGACACTTATTCCAATGGGAATGGTTTTGCGTTTGATTGTAAATATTCCAGACGCGTTTTGTCCGCCAAGAATGGAACCGCTGTACGCATATAACTTTGAATCTGATGCGCGTATGACCCAGAACAGACAGGCTGTTGCCGATGCGTATTCTTCGAACGATAATGATGTGATGACGGTGTCTGATATTCAAAATATCGCGCGCGTCAGTTCGGCGGTTGTGCGTTCAATGATAAAAAATGGCACATTGATACCGGTTGGCGAACAGGCAAAACAGAAAAATACAGCCCCGTTGATATACAACGATTGTGGTAATATTACATTAAACGCCCAGCAACAGTCTGCGGCAGACGCAATTGGCAAATCTGTGGAAAGTGGTGGTTTTTCTGTTCATTTATTAGACGGTATCACAGGCAGTGGAAAAACGCAGGTTTATTTTGATTCTGCGTGGCGTGCGTATAATGCGGGAAAGTCTGTGTTATTGATGATGCCTGAAATTGCACTGACGGCACAGTTTATGTCGCGTTTTAAAAACAGGTTTGGCGAAAATCCAGTCGTCTGGCACAGTAATTTAACATCTGCGCGTCGCCGTGAAATTTGGCATGGTGTATTAAATGGCACGATAAAGATGGTTGTCGGTACACGCAGTGCATTATTCTTGCCGTGGCAGGATTTGGGCCTGATTGTAATTGACGAAGAACACGACACATCGTACAAGCAAGAAGATATGGGAAACTATCACGCGCGTGATATGGCGATACTGCGTGCCAAGATTGCAGGAATTCCTGTTGTACTGGCCAGTGCGACACCATCTGCAGAAACATTGGAAAATGTAAATCTGGGCAAATATACACAGTTAAAACTGACATCGCGATATGGTGGGGCACAGTTGCCAGATGTTACAACGATTGACTTGCGTGAAAATCGCCCAGAACAGTATATTGTTGATGGCGCGGAACAAACGGGCTTTTTATCACAGCCATTAAATGACGCGATTGCCCAGACATTGTCAGACGGTCATCAAGCAATGCTGTTTATAAATCGCCGTGGTTTTGCACCGATAACACAATGTAAAAAATGTGGATGGACATCTGTTTGCCCAGAATGCAGCGTTGGTATGACATATCACAAGCGTATTGGAAAAATGCTGTGTCATATGTGCGGTCGCACAGCACCAATGCCAAAAATATGTCCAGATTGTGGTGGTGATGTATCGATGCGTGGGGTTGGACTGGAAAAAATAGAACAAGAAGTCAATATTCGTTTTCCAAATGCGCGTACTGCGCTGGTGTCCAGTGATATTATTACATCGCGCCAGTCGCTGGAAAGATTGGTAAATAAAATAGAGCAGGGCGAAATAGACATAATTATCGGTACGCAAATTCTGGCCAAGGGTCATCATTTTCCAAACCTGACATTGGTTGGGGTTGTGGATGCAGATATGGGTCTGTTTGGTAC
>JAZOUE010000089.1:0-2381 GCA_045658045.1 Candidatus Enterousia sp. | reverse complement strand
ATCAGACACACTATAATAATCATAAGTAAAACCAAATGTCAATGCGACACTATCTGATACAGCAGTTGTCCAATTAGCCCCCAACCCCAAATGCAACGCACCGCCCAAACTCGCGCTATCTTCAACAGACTTTGGATGCTGCCAATCATAACGATATGGCTGATCGCCGATTGCGGTATATGACGGCAACCCTAATTCAACAAAAGCGTTTACATTGTTATTCAGATTCACATCATACACAAAATCCAATGCCAAGTAAGGTCCAGACCATTCAACCTCGTAATTATGACTTACGCTTGGCTGATTAAAGAAGAAATTATTACTAAGATCCAAAGTCAGCGCACCATTTGGCACAGTAATTTCAACATCATCATAGTCATCTATTACACCATCATTATTGGTATCACCGCGTACTGGCACATCATAAGTATATCCATTGCCATCTTTAGACGGTACCTTTACATAAACGATACCATCACATTCTATTTCATCAGTACCCGATACAACAATACATCCACCCTTGCCATCAAATATATGCATTGACATACCATGATTATTAGTGGTTTCCAATTCATATTTCAAATAGCGCCAACCAATAGATGGAGTTACCTTTAATTTACCAAATTTGATAAAATCTTTTAAGCCGATTCCTGCATTAAAGCCCAACATAGAACCGTCTTTACTGGTACCTATTGACAAAGCCTTACCAATAACATTACCAAGAAAGATTTCATTTCCAGCATCATCAGTTCCAACACCTTCTGCAACAAAGAAGCCCCCATTTGTAATATCGTCATCAACCATCGTCGATTCACCAGACTGCATACCATACTGCAACCCAGCAGTGATTTGAACAGGTGTTTTATTACCAAATAGATAACCTGCATTTACACCCAAGACATTCCAATCGATATTATCATAATGCAAAATAGACGCAGATTCTTTCATTTCAAACTGCCACATAGCCGCCTGTCGTGTAAAATCAGTCCCCAAAGTAAAGCCTTTTTTTACATTTGTATCTTGTTGTTTTGGCTGTTGTGCCCGCATCGTTTTTTGTTGTTGATTTTGCTGATATGTATCAGCCCGCATCATTGATGAATAACCTGTATTTGAATACTGATTAGATGCATAAGGCATTCTCTGAGAAGAATACATTGAATTTGTATTACGTTGAGCATATGAATTCTGCGTATATCTATTTTGTGGCGACTGATAAGCACCCGTATAATAAGTCCCAGCAGCATTGGCAACAACAGGCAACAACGCGAACAAAGAACAATTTAAAAACAATTTTGACAACAGTTTCATAATATAATCCTTTCCATAAACAATCGTATTTTATCATAAAAAAGGTTGAAAAACAAATCACAACTTGATAAAAATATAAAACATGTGCGATCATGGCGGAATTGGTAGACGCGCAGCACTAAGGATGCTGTGGGGCAACCCGTGGGGGTTCAAGTCCCCCTGGTCGCACCAATTTTACTTATTGGCTTTGCCAATTAGGAAAATTAAGTGCCCAGACCACGCCTTGGCGAAGATGGACAAAAAAAACAAAAACTCGTTTTTACTTATTGGATTTTTATTACATTTTTTACATATTTTCTACTTGCCTGATTTTTTAAAATTTTGCTAAGATTCCAGATATAGGAATGAAGGGAATGCGTTTATTTTTGTCAGTATTACTGGTTCCGCTTGTATTTCAAGCGGCATTTGCTGATGACGAAATTGACACATCACGCGCTGCGACACGTCGTGGCACAACCACAACCGTTTCTTCGAACCGCCAAAAATCTGACACAACATCCGCCCCCCAGAAAAAGCAAAGCGCTGTATCCCGCACCACAGACATCGACAAAACAAAAACATCTGTCCGCGAACGCAGCACCACAAAACAAGTATCTGCACGCACAGACAACAATACCACTGTTATTGACAGAAACGCGAACACCAAGAAATCCGCCACAAAAAGCTTGTCTGCACGTACTGCGACAAATGTTCAAACCAGAACCCCCAGTGCAAATAACACAAAACATGTAACGAATCGCACCGTGACACAGCCCACGGCAAAATCGTCTGTCAAATCTGCGCGCGTGGCGACAAACACCGCAAAGCGAACAAAAAATGCGACAATTTCCCGCAATGCGACGGACACACCAACAGTTACAGCAGAACAATTTCAATCTCGTAATTTTTCCGCATGCAAGAACGTGTTCTTTGAATGCATGGACGAATTTTGCGCAAACAAAGATTCAACACTGAAACGTTGCGCATGCTCGGCCAGAATTCACGATTTTGACAGAACCCAAAAAAGCCTTGAACAGGTCGAAGATAAATTACTAGATTTCAGCGAACGCTTGCTGACTGTAAACTTGGACCAA
>JAZOUE010000088.1:0-4760 GCA_045658045.1 Candidatus Enterousia sp. | reverse complement strand
TGTTTGTTGTGCTGTTCAAATCAGTGATATGTTGTGCCAAAACCTCAGACGATATATCTGTGGCAGATTTAAAATCAACAATCTGCTGTGACAGGTCGTTTGATTTGTTTTCTGTCACGGTATTTAAATCGATGATTTTTTGCACCAAGGCATCGTTACCTTGCGATGCGCTTGATTGAAAATCAGCAATCTGTTGCGACAGGTCGTTTGATTTGTTTTCTGTTACAGTATTTAAATCAATGATTTTTTGCGCCAAGGCATCGTTATTTTGTGACGCGTTTGATTGAAAATCAGCAATCTGCTGTGACAGGTCGTTTGATTTGTTTTCTGTTACAGTATTTAAATCGATGATTTTTTGCGCCAAGGCATCGTTACTTTGCGATGCGCTTGATTGAAATTCAGCAATCTGCTGTGACAGGTCGTTTGATTTTACACCAGTTGTGTGTCTTAAATCTGCAATTTGTTTTTCCAGATTGCTTTGCTGATTTTTTATCTGTGTTATTTGATTTGTCATATCGTTTTTAACAGATGTTACTGATTGCATAATATTTGTGAAATTTTTGTTCAGCATATCCATTTTTCCACGATGGCTGTGCGAATACCATATTTGTTTAGTATGTTTAACAAACTTTAACACAGGTATTTTAATATACTTCATAAACACCATCGCAATCAGATAATACGGAAATAACAGATATGGTTTTAAGTTTAGTTTTTTCTTTTGTTGCTTCTCTTTTTTATCTTTTTTTTGTTTCTTGATTTTTGGCAATTTATAATATTCCCCAGTGTCAATATTATAGGCTAATTTTGGTAATTTTATTAATTTGCCAAAATAACGATTTATTTTTTCATCGTTCCATTTGCATGTCCCAGATGCCGATGTAAATGTCATTTCGCCAAAATATATTGTTCCATCATCCATATGATAGAAGTCAACACGAACATGATTAAAGCCAGCAGATAGCTTTTCTGCCAATTCAATCATTTCATCAAGATTGTCGGGGCGTTCGATTGTTTTTGTATCCAGCGGATAAGAATAAACAAAATCTTGTTTTTTCCAATTTCTGTCATAAAACGCCATTTTCAGTCCGTCTGTATTACGTTCAGACAAGAATTGAATATAGTGGACACGACCATCAAAACACCAGAATTTATAATCATATAAATCTCCACCAATTGATTTTTTGTTTTCAATATATTTTTCAATAATGATTTTTGGCGGAATATCACGGTAATGTAATTCGCAACCGACGCGGAACGCAAAGTTTTCATTCATCCATTTGTCTAATTTAGATTTCACGTCATTTAAATCTAATTTAGATTTATCTTTAACGATGATATTATAACCGCAACCATGATTACATTTTATTACGAAACGTTTTGGTAATTTTTTGAAATTAATTTCTTCAAAACTATCGTACGCGCCTAGTAAAGGTATCAGGTATTTTTCGCCGATTTTTTCAGCGACCCAATCGCGTACCAAATATTTGTCTGCCAAACGCGTTTTATCAGGTGTCGATGCAAACAATTTCAACCACTGAATCTTTTCATTATATGTTTTTGGATTGTCTAGATTAATTGAACTTTTTCTAATCCTTTGCCACCATTGTCGTATATTTTCTATATATAAATTCGACCGATTATCAAAAGTTTTTAACAACGGAGTCTTTCTGGCAACTGCCCACCAATGTTTCTCTAAAAATAAATTCATACTATTCCATGGCTTACGCTTATCTGCATAATGAATAATACATGGATTTGTTTTCGCTTCGTTAATTTCTTGTTCTGTGTATAAGTCTCTTAAACGAGGATTGTTTTCTGCAATCCTTTCTGTCATAACGTTATATTTTGGGGGAAGTGTTTTAATTTTACCATAACATGCGACATTTATTACATCCTGGTCTTGAGAGGAATAATTGTTTTTGGATAGGTTTAAAAACTTCTGTGTCATATTGTCTTTACGAATTTGCTTTAAATTCAACAACAACACGCCAGCGTTAACATAGGTTTTTATTGATGGTAAATTCAATCGCTTGCAATTTGCACTTTCGTTATAGTAATATCCCGCTGCAACAACCCCAGCGATATAATTGTCAGCAATATCAATATAATAAAATTGACTTAAATCCTGACAAACGCAAATATCAACATCCAGATATATGCACTTATCATATATTTCTGGTAAAAAATTTCCCGCCATTAAACGATAATATGTTGGTGATGTAATATGTGCAATTTGCATACTTAAGTCAGAGAACGCATTTTTCATATCAATAAAATGAATATCACAATTATATTTTTCTTTTAAAGACAATATAAGTTGTTCGTTTTCCTTAGAAAACACGGTAGGAACCATCAAATAAAAGTCATAAAATGTGTCTTTTAATGCACTATCCAACATAGAAAACATCGTGATATACATAAATTTAGCATAATTATTATCTGATGCTAAAATCACTGGTATTTTATTCGGGAAAAGATAATCGTAAATTTTTGGAAAAGTTTCATATAATTTTTCCTTGAACATCGTTAAGTACGAAGTATCCAAAGCATCTAAAAACCATTTAAAATTTAAATTTTTTCTTTCTTCAATAATCGACAAATAAGTCGTTTTTAATGGTTCTTTGAACTGCTTACAAATAAAATCATCTATCATTAAATAAATATCAAAAATATTAAAATGCTGACTGGTACACTTACGCACAGTAACACTACCTTGAACATGACGATAATAATATGTTGTATTATATGCGATTGCTATTTTATTGGCTATACTCATCACGCACATGGAAAACAAGTTGTCTTCTGCTGTCGAAAACTTATCATAACATTTTATTCCGGAATTTATAATAAAGTCCCTTTTGCAAATTCTAGCCCAATTTGCGCTAGATCTTACCATTATGGATTTTTTTTCTTCGGGTGTAATTAATACAGCTTTGTCTTTAGTATCAAATTTTACATTTACTTTATTTGTTTCTGAAAATTTTACCACATTAACAATAGATGCGATATCTGCATTATTTTGTATTGCAGCTTGATATAAACCTTCAAAATAATCTAAATCAATATAATCGTCAGAATCTACAAAACCGATGTATTCTCCTGTGGCATATTTTAATCCTATATTTTTAACCGTGCCAGGCGCCCCTGTATTTTGTTTTACGTCAATAATTACTATACGACCATCTTGTTTTGCATATTCTGTTAATATATCCCGCGAATTATCTGTTGACGCATCATTAACACATATAATTTCTATATTTTGTAATGTTTGGTTGCAAACGCTATCCAAACATTCATGCAAATATTTTTCTGTATTATACACAGGTATAATAACAGAAACTTTTATTGCCAAAGAATCGCATAAAGTAGTATATAAGTCATCTGAAAATTTTTTCTTAAATTCAGCCAAAAACTCCGATTTTAAATTAGGTTGCGCTTTAATTATTTCAGACTTAGCACGAACCAATAATTGGGCTTCAAAATTATTTTGAAACGTTTCATACAATTTTAGCGACTCTAACTTTAGTTTCAGTTTTTCCATCGCATATATTATAGATTTTGCCTTAGTTTCCCGATTGTTGGATATATTAATTCCAGAATTTACGCGATAATGAACATATACGTCATCAGAAACTATAATGTTTTTTGCAACAGATAACGCAGTATTTACAAAAGTAATATCGTTACAGCTAGTGCAGTTTTCAAAATGAATATCATTGTCAACAATTAAAGATTTTTTAAAAAACTTAGTCCATGCATTAGGCGTAGATATAAAATATAAATTATTTGGAAAGTCTGTCGCCGAAAAAGATCCCGCTTTTACATATCTCGGATTATATTTGTATGATGATTTATACTTTTGTAATATATTGTCATAGTAGTCATAATTATAAATTAAAATATCATTATTTTTATGTTGTGCTTTTGTATAAAGCGATTCCAACATATTCAATTCAAAGAAATCGTCGCTGTCCAGGAATGATAGATATTCCCCGCGTGCAACCGCCAGGCCTGCGTTGCGGGCGACGCCTGCATGCAGATTCTTTTGTGTAATAACTGTAATACGATTGTCTTTGCTGGCGTATTCTTTCAAGATGTCCAGCGAACTGTCAGTTGAACCATCATCAACACAGATGATTTCTATTTCTTTCAAGGTCTGATTTACAACAGAATCTAAACATTCACGTAAATATTTTTCGACATTATACACAGGTATAATCACAGATACCTTTGGTGTGTATTTGATTTTATTTTGGATTACAATTGTCGCGGTGGTATCTGGGTCACCGTCTGCGTTTTTTACTGTAATAATTTTTTTAAATGCCGTTTTTGACTTTGCTGGTAAACGTGCAATTTTTTTCGCCATGATATACATCCCCGTATTTTTTTGTTAAAAAAAGACCATCACAGGAATGATGGTCGGGGAGTTCATAAATCAGCTAAAATATTGATCCCGTCAGTCTTCGGGAAACCCTGTTGTATACACTGACGGCTCCCCGACCACGCGGTTGGGGAATATAAAAGACGCATCCGCGCCTTGTACCTGACGGACGCAGTGTCGTTTTTTTTGACACTGATTTTAGCCGGGCTTATGAAGGCCCCGAACGGACATCCCTGTTCGTTCAAGGCGGATTCTATTGTATTTTATTTGGATTTTCAACTTTATTTTATAAAAACATAAAAAAATCCCCCAAACGGGGGATTTTTTTATGATACGCTCTTAATCTGAAACCTTTTGCAGGACGGCGGTAAAGGTG